>NZ_SJWV01000087.1:0-16571 GCF_004352695.1 Escherichia sp. KCJ4928 | reverse complement strand
GATATATAGTTTTGACCAGGATCAATTTTCGTTAACGATAAAAAATATTTAAAGAATAACCCCATGGAAATACGTGTTGACTGAATCATTTTTCCGAATGATTGTTTTCTGGAACTAAATTATGTAAAGGTTATGCTGTCATATTTAAAGCGATTGTAAGCTAATGTATGTAATAAATGAGATAATTTACAGTAAGCTAAAAATCAGCCAGGCGATAATGACCTGGCTGATAGTTTTAGTCTTTAGCTGTTGCATTTTGTTTATGAAACAGTTCACGGAACACCGGATAAATATCATCCTGGTCGCGGATGTGCTGCATCGCAAAGTTGTCGAAAGTAGATTGCAGATGCTCATATTCTCGCCACAATGTCTGATGTGCACGACGGGTAATTTCGATATAGCTGTAATAACGAACAACAGGTAATAATTTTTTCGCCAGGATTTCATGGCAAAGCGGAGAGTCATCGGCCCAGTTATCGCCGTCCGATGCTTGTGCAGCGTAAATATTCCACTGTGCCGGGTTATAACGCTCTTTCACTACCTCATCCATCAGTTTCAGGGCGCTGGAAACAATGGTGCCGCCTGTTTCCTGCGAGTAGAAAAACTCATGTTCATCGACTTCTTTCGCCTGGGTATGATGGCGGATGTATACGACTTCCACGTTCTTATACGTTCTGCTGAGGAACAGATACAGCAGAATATAAAAACGCTTAGCCATATCTTTAGTGGATTGATCCATTGAACCGGAAACGTCCATCAGGCAAAACATCACTGCCTGGCTGGAGGGATCGGGCCGCTTCTCGTAGTTCTTATAACGTAAATCGAAGGTGTCAATAAAAGGGACGCGTTCAATTTTGGCACGTAATTCTGCAATTTCTTTGCGCAGACGTTCCTCTTCCAGCAGCTGCGCAGGTTCACTGTTGCTGATGATGGCCAAATTCTCTTCCAGTGCATGAAGTTCCCGCCGCTTGCCTGCCGTCATGGCTGTGCGTCGCGCCAGTGAGTTCTGCAAGGAACGCACAACGCTGATATTGGCCGGAACGCCGTTAGCGGTATAACCCGCCCGATGCGTTTTATATTCGGTCAGCTGGCGTTGTTGGTTTTGTTTCAGATTCGGTAAGGCCAAATCTTCAAAGAGCAAATCAAGATACTCATCTTTCGAAATCTGAAAGACAAATTCATCCTGACCTTCACCATCCTGGCTGGCCTGGCCCTGACCACTACCGGAACCTCCGCCGCCACCCTGGGGACGTTCAATTCGGTCGTTCTGGACGAAATGGTCATTGCCCGGATGCACGCGGTGGCGCAGACCGCCACGCCCCTGATGAAACATCGGTTCGCTAATATCTTCCGTGGGAATGGATACGGATTCGCCGCTGTCGACGTCAGTCACCGAACGCTTATTAATGGCCTCGGAGATCGACTGTTTAATTTGCGCTTTATAACGGCGTAAAAAACGCTGGCGATTCACCATGCTTTTGTTTTTGCCGTTCAGACGCCGGTCAATAAACCAGGTCATATGCCCCCCGTACTACATTTGCCAACTGTATGCTACGCCTGTGTTGCCGCTTCTCAGGCCCACGGTTCGCTGTCGTTGTAGGCCCGGCAACATGTGTACCGGGCCAGGGTTGTTAAGACGATTTACGTACGCGCAAATACCATTCGCACAGTAAACGCACCTGTTTACGGGTGTAGCCTTTTTCCATCATACGGTCGACAAAGTCGTCGTGTTTCTTCTGCTCGTCGGTTGACGTTTTGGCGTCAAACGAGATAACCGGCAACAGCTCCTCGGTATTGGAGAACATTTTCTTCTCGATAACCGTGCGCAGTTTTTCATAGCTGGTCCAGTTCGGATTGCGTCCGCTGTTATTCGCTCTGGCGCGCAGTACGAAGTTAACAATCTCGTTGCGGAAATCTTTTGGATTACTGATCCCCGCCGGTTTCTCGATTTTCTCCAGCTCGGCGTTAAGAGACTCGCGGTCAAACAGCTGCCCGGTATCCGGATCGCGATACTCCTGATCCTGAATCCAGAAATCCGCGTAGGTAACATAACGGTCGAAAATGTTTTGCCCATATTCGGAATAGGATTCAAGGTAGGCCGTCTGGATCTCTTTGCCGATAAACTCGGCATATTTCGGGATCAGATAACCTTTCAGGAACTCCAGATAGCGTTCTGCCTGCTCTTGTGGGAACTGCTCGCGCTCGATCTGCTGTTCCAGGACGTAGAACAGATGGACCGGGTTTGCCGCCACTTCTACATGATCGAAGTTGAACACGCGGGAGAGGATCTTAAACGCAAAACGCGTCGACAGACCGTTCATCCCTTCATCGACACCGGCGTAGTCACGATATTCCTGATACGACTTGGCTTTGGGATCGGTGTCTTTCAGACTTTCGCCATCATAAACCCGCATCTTTGAATAAATGCTGGAGTTTTCTGGCTCTTTAAGGCGCGAAAGAATGGAAAAACGTGACAGCGTTTCCAGCGTGCCAGGGGCGCAGGGGGCGTGAGTCAATTCACTGTGATTAAGCAATTTCTCGTAGATTTTGATCTCTTCGGAAATGCGTAAGCAATACGGCACCTTCACGATGTAAACACGGTCGAGGAAGGCTTCGTTGTTTTTGTTATTACGGAAAGTGACCCATTCGGATTCGTTCGAGTGGGCGAGAATAATCCCGTTGAACGGCAGGGCGGAGATACCTTCCGTCCCGTTGTAGTTACCTTCCTGAGTGGCGGTTAACAGCGGATGCAGCACTTTTATCGGTGCTTTAAACATCTCGACAAATTCCATGATCCCTTGGTTGGCGCGGCACAGCGCACCGGAATAGCCGTAGGCGTCCGGGTCATTCTGCGCGTAGTGTTCGAGTTTACGAATATCGACTTTCCCAACCAGCGCGGAGATGTCCTGGTTGTTCTCATCACCGGGTTCCGTTTTGGCGATAGCAATTTGTTGCAGAATTGACGGCCAGACCTTCACTACCCGGAACTTAGTGATATCGCCACCAAATTCATGCAGGCGTTTTGCCGCCCATGGCGACATGATGGTGCCGAGATAACGGCGAGGAATGCCATACTCTTTTTCCAGAATCTGAGCATCTTCCTGCGGATTGAAAAGACAGAACGGATGATCGTTGACCGGGCTACGCTCACCGTTGGCGCTCAATACATAAATCGGTACGAGCTGCATTAATGATTTCAGTCGCTCAGCAAGCGATGATTTACCCCCACCCACAGGCCCCAGCAGATACAGGATTTGTTTCTTCTCTTCCAGCCCCTGAGCCGCGTGTTTCAGATAAGAGACAATCTGTTCAATCGCGTCTTCCATGCCGTAAAACTCTTCAAATGCCGGATAACGTGCAATGACCCGGTTAGAAAAGAGTCGAGAAAGTCTGGGTTCCTGGGCTGTATCGACCATGACAGGCTCACCGATAGCCATCAATAGCCGCTCAGCCGCGTTGGCATAAGCACTGCGATCTTGCCGACAAGTGGTAAGAAACTCCTGCAGTGTGAACTCTTCGTCCTTGGCAGCTTCATATCGCTGGCGATAGTGATCGAATATATTCATGGTATGCCGTCCTTTCGTTTTTTAGCACAGGTTAAGAGCCGTTCATATGAATAGTAGAGGCTCCCGGAAGAGGTAAACTGAACGACGTCTCTTGCTAAAACACAGCAACTCTCATGCCATTTTATCGACGATGAGAACAACGTGCCCGGTGATACACCTTCAAAATTAAGCGTAGATGGCAAATGGAAAACTTGCCTGCACGGCTTTCTTAATTTCAATGGCATATCAACAACTCATCCATAAATTTTGCATAATTAATGTAAAGACCAGGGTAGCCAGTAACGCTAAATTCATTTGGCTGTAAGCGCGGTGTCATCCGCGTCAGGAAAATTAAACAGTTACTTTAAAAAATGAAAACGTAAAAAGGTTGGGTTTCGATGTATTGACGGGTAAACTTTGTCGCCCGCTAAACATTTGTTTAAGGAATGATTAATTGTGACCAAACTCAAACTTCTGGCACTTGGAGTGCTTATCGCAACGTCTGCAGGCGTAGCGCACGCTGAAGGTAAATTTTCCCTGGGCGCAGGCGTAGGTGTCGTTGAGCACCCATATAAAGATTACGATACCGATGTTTACCCAGTACCGGTAATCAACTATGAAGGCGATAACTTCTGGTTCCGTGGCTTAGGTGGTGGTTACTACCTGTGGAATGACGCAACGGATAAACTTTCAATTACCGCTTACTGGTCGCCGCTTTACTTCAAAGCGAAAGACAGTGGCGATCACCAAATGCGTCACCTGGATGACCGTAAGAGCACCATGATGGCTGGTCTGTCTTATGCTCACTTTACCCAGTACGGTTACCTGCGTACCACCCTGGCTGGCGATACCCTGGATAACAGCAACGGCATTGTCTGGGATATGGCCTGGTTGTATCGTTACACCAACGGTGGCCTGACCGTGACTCCGGGTATTGGTGTGCAGTGGAACAGCGAAAACCAGAACGAATACTATTATGGCGTATCGCGCAAAGAGTCCGCTCGCAGCGGTCTGCGTGGCTATAACCCGAACGACAGCTGGAGCCCTTACCTGGAGCTGAGCGCCAGCTACAACTTCCTCGGCGACTGGAGTGTTTACGGTACCGCGCGCTATACCCGTCTGTCTGATGAAGTTACTGACAGCCCGATGGTGGATAAATCCTGGACTGGCCTGATTTCTACCGGGATCACCTACAAATTCTGATAATGCATCTTTCCAGGGCATTTTGTGCATAAAAACAGGGCGTCACGCCCTGTTTTGCATTACGGTGGTGCAATACCTGGGAGGAAACAATGCAACAAAAAATGATTCAATTTAGTGGCGATGTCTCACTGCCAGCCATAGGGCAGGGAACATGGTATATTGGCGAAGATGCCAGTCAGCGCAAAACAGAAGTTGCTGCACTACGCGCGGGCATTGAACTCGGTTTAACCCTCATTGATACCGCCGAAATGTATGCCGATGGCGGTGCCGAAAAGGTGGTTGGGGAAGCATTAACCGGTCTGCGCGATAACGTCTTTCTCGTCTCTAAAGTCTATCCGTGGAATGCTGGCGGGCAAAAAGCGATAAATGCATGCGAAGCCAGTTTACGCCGTCTCAATACTGATTATCTCGATCTCTACTTATTACACTGGTCTGGCAGTTTCGCTTTTGAAGAGACTGTGGCAGCGATGGAAAAATTGATCGCCCAGGGAAAAATCCGCCGCTGGGGCGTTTCTAACCTTGATCATGCTGATATGCAGGAACTCTGGCAGCTGCCGGGGGGAAATCAGTGTGCCACTAATCAGGTGCTTTACCATCTCGGTTCACGAGGGATTGAGTACGATCTACTCCCCTGGTGCCAGCAACAGCAGATGCCGGTGATGGCTTACAGTCCATTAGCCCAGGCCGGGCGGTTGCGCAATGGACTGTTAAAAAACGCGGTAGTCAACGAAATTGCACATGCTCACAATATCAGCGCGGCACAAGTATTGTTGGCGTGGGTAATCAGCCATCAGGGTGTGATGGCGATTCCAAAAGCGGCCACGATTGCCCATGTCCAACAGAATGCGGCTGTGCTTGAGGTCGAACTTTCGTCAGCGGAATTAACCATGCTGGATAAAGCGTATCCGGCACCAAAAGGAAAAACTGCGCTGGATATGGTGTGATGTTGATACGTGCCGGATGCATCGCACCCGGCACACAACATTAACGCAAATTAACGTTTCGCAACGCGAATGGATTGCGCCAGATGTGCAGGTTTCTCTTTGGTCACTTTTTGCGTTTCTGAAGCGTAAGCCGTTTCTACACAAACAAATGTTTTGTAGCCATCATCCGGCATGTCGCCCATGCTAACTGAAAGCGCCGGTCCCGGGTTCCAGCCGACAACGTTCAGATGATGCTGGTGGCCTACGGCGATAATACGATTCAGCGCTTCATCATTAATCACGCTGCAATCTTGCGGATTCAGATACACGCGATCGGTACGGTCAGGGAAGGTCTGAATACCGTCGGTCAGTACATCTTCTTTCGCGTCATTTACTTTATCAATGAAG
Organism: Escherichia sp. KCJ4928; assembly: GCF_004352695.1. Lineage (NCBI taxonomy): Bacteria > Pseudomonadati > Pseudomonadota > Gammaproteobacteria > Enterobacterales > Enterobacteriaceae > Escherichia > Escherichia sp. KCJ4928. Next base: position 10,492 of record NZ_SJWV01000087.1, on the reverse strand, counting down.
CGATCGCCCAGCCCACTGACGCTTACCTTAGCGATATCACCCACGTTAAAGTAGGTATGCAGGGCAGAGGTGGTTTCAAATTCGCCATGTGATTCAAGATCGATTTCACAGGTTTTACCCACGCGGAAATGCGCTAACAGCGTAAAGTCGTGCGGCCAGAATTTTTTCGTCTCTTCGCTTTGTGTCAATTCAAAAGTCAGCGCTACGCCATCAGCATCTTCACGATGTGATTTCAGCGTCCACGGCAGGTTGCGGGCAAAACCGTGCGCAGGCAGACCTTGTTGTGCCGCCGGACCAAACCACGGCCAGCAAACCGGTACGCCACCGCGAATAGCGACGCCATTTTTGAACGGTGTGTTGTTGCTCAACCACAGAACTTCTTCTTCACCCGCAGGTTTCCACGAGAGAAGGTGTGCGCCCTGTAATGCAAAAGAGGCTTTTACCTGGGGATGATCGACCACAATGAGGTCCAGTTCATCCAGTTTACGACGGGAGAGGACAGGGGAGATTTGTTCGATGACCGGAAGGGCAAAAATTTTCTTAATCATGACGCAGTCCTTTAACTTCATTTTATCAGGTAAAAAAAAGAGCGACCGAAGTCGCTCTTTTTAGATCACAGTGTCATCTCAACTTATTTGGAGATGTGAGCGATCAGGTCCAGAACTTTGTTGGAGTAACCGGTTTCGTTGTCGTACCAGGATACCAGTTTCACGAAGTTGTCGTTCAGAGCGATACCAGCTTTAGCATCGAACACGGAAGTGCAAACTTCGCCGTTGAAATCGGTAGATACTACGTCATCTTCGGTGTAGCCCAGAACGCCTTTCATTTCGCCTTCAGCAGCAGCTTTAACGGCAGCTTTGATCTGCTCGTAAGTTGCAGCTTTTTCCAGACGAACGGTCAGGTCAACTACGGATACGTTCGGGGTCGGAACGCGGAACGCCATACCAGTCAGTTTGCCATTCAGTTCTGGCAGTACTTTACCTACAGCTTTAGCAGCACCGGTAGAGGACGGGATGATGTTCTGGGAAGCGCCGCGGCCGCCGCGCCAGTCTTTGTGAGACGGGCCATCAACGGTTTTCTGAGTAGCGGTAGTAGCGTGAACGGTGGTCATCAGACCTTCGATGATGCCGAAGTTATCGTTGATAACTTTAGCCAGCGGAGCCAGGCAGTTGGTGGTGCAGGAAGCGTTGGAAACGATGTCCTGGCCAGCATATTTGTCGAAGTTAGCGCCTTTAACGAACATCGGAGTGTTGTCTTTAGACGGACCAGTCATAACCACTTTCTTCGCACCAGCGGTGATGTGTTTACGAGCAGTTTCGTCAGTCAGGAACAGACCAGTTGCTTCAGCGACAACGTCAACACCAACTTCGTCCCATTTCAGGTTAGCCGGATCACGTTCAGCGGTAACACGGATTTTTTTACCGTTAACGATCAGATGACCGTCTTTCACTTCAACGGTACCGTCGAAACGGCCGTGAGTGGAGTCATATTTCAGCATGTATGCCATGTAATCAGCGTCTAACAGGTCGTTGATTGCAACGATCTCGATGTCAGAACGTTTCTGAGCAGCACGGAAAACAATGCGACCGATACGGCCAAAACCGTTGATACCTACTTTGATAGTCATATATTCCACCAGCTATTTGTTAGTGAATAAAAGGTTGCCTGTAAAATTACAAAAACCTTACGCAGCGTCAAGCGGAATCGTGTCAATCATTGCGACAAATCAATCCTGTGCCTAAGCATTACGCGACTGACTCGCCTCACTCTTCCTTTGGGCTTGAAACCACATGGGGTCGGCGCCCCGAATTTTAAAGGGCAATTACGATAAAAATGTGATTTTCATCACGATTTAGGTGCAGCCATTTCGTCGAGATCAAGTTTAGGACAAAATTTTGCCAGTTAGTGTTAATGTTTTGTTAGAATCAGTCACGTAATGTGAGCACGATTAAAGTGAGATGTGAGCAAATGGCTAATAAACCTTCGGCAGAAGAACTGAAAAAAAATTTGTCCGAGATGCAGTTTTACGTGACGCAGAATCATGGGACAGAGCCGCCATTTACGGGTCGTTTACTGCATAACAAGCGTGACGGCGTATATCACTGTTTGATCTGCGATGCCCCGCTGTTTCATTCCCAAACCAAGTATGATTCCGGCTGTGGTTGGCCCAGTTTCTACGAACCGGTGAGTGAAGAATCCATTCGTTATATCAAAGACTTGTCACATGGAATGCAGCGCATAGAAATTCGTTGCGGTAACTGTGATGCCCATCTGGGGCATGTCTTCCCTGACGGGCCGCAGCCAACGGGCGAACGTTATTGTGTTAACTCTGCCTCTTTACGCTTTACCGATGGCGAAAACGGCGAAGAAATCAACGGTTGAAAAAACGATTCAGCAACTTATTCCACAGGAGCGGAAAAATTATGAATCTTGATGACATTATCAACAGCATGACGCCTGAGGTATACCAGCGTTTGTCGACCGCCGTTGAACTGGGGAAATGGCCCGATGGCGTTGCGTTGACCGAGGAACAAAAAGAGAATTGCCTGCAACTGGTGATGCTGTGGCAAGCCCGCCATAATACCGAAGCACAGCATATGACAATTGACACAAATGGTCAGATGGTCATGAAGAGCAAACAGCAGTTAAAAGAAGATTTTGGTATCTCAGCAAAGCCTATTGCTATGTTTAAGTGAATGAGTTATCTAGTATTTAAGCCTGTTATTAAGGGAGGGCAAATATACTTGTTAGGACGTCGTGTTTTAGCTGCAAGTAGGTTAAATGCAACACTGACAAGTATTATCTGGCCTACAATGTCATTGAGGAAATGTAGGCCAGAGATGAATTCAACTAATATTACCCCTGCGTCTCTTCCCAGTCTGCCAGCGTATATAGCGTTGCCCCAGCTGCTGACATCTCCATAAACGCGTGCGCACTGTCCTGGGGCTGGATATTCACGCCACGACAACCATCGGTAATCACGTTCACCTTATAACCTAACTGTAACGCGTCCAGCACGGTAAACTTCACGCAATAGTCAGTAGCCAGGCCCATAACGATCAATTCATCGATTTCATGATCGCGTAACCAGTCATCGAGAGAGGTTTTCTGCCGACGGCCGTTATCAAAAAAGGCACTGTAACTGTCAACTAAAGGATTTTCGCCTTTATGGAACACCGCTGCGATCGCTTTTTGGTTCAGTAACGGATGTAATTGTGCGCCTTCACTGTTCTGCACACAGTGATCTGGCCAGAAGGTTTGTGGCAAACCGTCGAGTTGGCCTGGCGTATAAGGCTCTACACCGTGCTGACTGGCAAAACTGCCGTGATTCGCCGGATGCCAGTCCTGGCTGGCGATAACCGCTTCTCCGCGCGACTGGCACCAGTCAATAAGGCGGTTAGCAACCTCCACCGTACTGTCACCTTCCGGTACGGCGAGCGCGCCACCAGCACAGAAATCATTTTGTAAATCGACCAGTAACAGGGCGCGATGGGGCATTGCAGTCTCCTTAATCATCCGGCGTCAGTTCGCCGCGCAGGTTTTGGCTCATGGCCTTGCGAATGGTTTCAGTATCCAGTTCCTGGCTCAGCAGGTAATGCAGTTTGGTTAGCGTGGCTTCTACAGTCATATCTGCACCGCCAATAACGCCGGCATGGGCGAGGGCGTTACCGGTGGCATAACCACCCATATTCACTTTACCGGACATACATTGTGTCAGGTTGACCACCACAATACCGCGATCGCTGGCTTCTTGTAATTCCTGCAGGAAGGCTTTGTTTTGTGGCGCATTACCCACGCCATAGGAGCGCAGAATCAATGCTTTCACCGGTTGGCGCAGAAAATTGCGCACGACATCAGCAGAAATCCCCGGATAAATCGTCACTACGCCAATTGGTTGTGGCGTGATTGGATGAACGATTAATTCCCCTTCACCGTGCGGGGCGGGTGGCGTATTCAAACGACGAATATGGATACCAGCTTCCAGTAACGGAGGAAGGTTTGGAGAGGCAAACGCATCAAAACCATCGGCATGGGCTTTGGTAGTGCGGTTGCCGCGATACAATCGGTTATTGAAAAAGAGCGTTACTTCGTTGATCGGATAATTCGCCGCAACGTACAACGCATTCAGCAGATTAATTTGTCCGTCAGAGCGTAACTCAGCCAGCGGGATTTGTGACCCTGTCACAATGACCGGTTTACCGAGATTCTCGAGCATGAACGACAGCGCAGAGGCGGTATACGCCATCGTGTCGGTACCGTGTAGAATGACAAAACCATCATAGTCGTCATAGTGCGCTTTAATATCTTCAGCAATATGCTGCCAGTCTTCCGGCGTCATATCAGAAGAATCCATCAACGGCGTATATTCATGAATGGTGAAATCTGGCATCTCCGGGCGATGGAATTCCGGCATCAGCGCCAGTTGGCGTTGTAGATGACCTGACACCGGAATATAACCCTGCTCGGAACGCTGCATCCCGATGGTCCCGCCCGTGTAGGCGACGTAAATTGATTTCTTTTGCATGATATTGATATGAATGATATCGAAAGAGCAAAAGTATATACGTGAGGCAGGAGGAGCGCACCTGATACTATGCGGATAAGGAAATATGGGTCGAGACAGCGGGAAGAGGATTCGTCGAGGTAAAAAATAATGTGGCCGACGATCTGTCGGCCACTCAGTACAAGACTTAACGCACGTTGGCGCAGGTCAGGCAAAACGCATAACGGTTTTGTGGGTCGTTAAACGCGGCCAGCTTGTCGCTTTCACTTTTAACGGTAGAGGCTACCGAGGCAAGCGGTGCAGGTAACATGGCCTGGAACGCATCTGGCAACATTGCCCGGACAGAACCAGACATGTTGTCCATCACTTTGTCGAAGAAGGTCGGTTCATCAACGTAGTATTCCAGATGCCACTGTTTCACTTTTGCCAGCTCTGCTGCTTTGGCAACCGCATCATCGAAATCCCCGAGACTATCGACCAGCCCGTTAGCTTTTGCATCCTGACCGGTCCAGACGTGGCCCTGGGCGATTTTATCAATTTGCTCCGGCGTCGAATGACGCGCATCAGCAACCAGCGTGATAAAGCGTTTATAGCCATTCTCAATGCTTAATTGCATCATCTGCTGCGCTTCCGGCGGCAGTGCCCTGGTGATAGAAACATCCGCCAGCGGTGAAGTTGAGACACCATCAGTATGAACACCAATCGAATCCAGACTATTTTCTACGGTGGTGATCACGCCGAAGATACCGATAGAACCGGTCAGGGTGCTGGGGTTAGCCACAATGTAATTAGCTGGCGTGGAAATCCAGTAACCACCAGATGCCGCCATGCCGCCCATCGATACAACCACAGGCTTACCCGCTGCCCGGGCTGCTGCCAGTTCAGCGCGAATCACTTCAGACGCGGTAACGCTGCCGCCTGGGCTATTAACACGCAGGACAATCGCTTTCACTTTCGGGTCAAGGCGAGCGTCGCGGATTTGTGCCGCAGTGGTATCACCGCCAACATTCCCCTGAGTTTCCTCGCCATCCATAATTGCGCCATTAGCGAAGACGACACCGATGCTGTCACCGGTATCTGCCGGCGTTTTCAATGCGTAATCGTAATAACTGATGGCGCGATAATTTTTATCAGTCTTACTCCAGCCGAACTCTTTGGTCAGAGCTTTTTCGATTTCGGCACTCGATGCCAGTGCATCGACCAGCTTGTTTTCCAGTGCATATTTCGCGGTATCGCCACCGGTTTTGGTTAAACCCTCAAGCAACCCTTGCGCGCCAGGGAATACCTGCTGAGCAGGGATCTGCCGGTTAGCGGCAACAGTATTCAGATAGTTTTGCCACAGCTCACCAATCCAGCGGCTGTCAGCTTCGCGGGCTGCCGGTGACATATCATCACGAATAAACGGTTCAACGGCAGATTTATACGTACCCACGCGGAACACATGGGTGGAAACTTTCAGCTTATCCAGCAACGATTTGTAGTACAGACCGTTGGTAGCAAAACCGTGCAGATCAACCACGCCTTGCGGTGACAGCCAAATTTTATTGGCGAAACTGGCGAGATAATATTGCCCCTGGCTGTAGTTCTCGCCAACGGCATAAACCGGTTTCCCGCTGTCACGAAACTCTTTCAGGGCTTTGCCGATGTACTGCATAGACGGCTGGTCGCCGCCTGCGAAGTTTTTCAGATCCATCACGATACCGGTGATATTGCGGTCGTCCTTCGCCTGGCGAATGGTGTTGACGATATCAAACAGTGAGTTTTCCTGCAGACGATCGGAACTGGCACCAAGCAGCTGGCGGCTTAATTTACTAAACCGCTGAGAACTGTCGGGTTTATCGACGATCACACCAGAAATGTCCAGCAGCAGTGCGCCACGACTGGCCGTTTCTTTCGAATCACCACCACTGACCTGCATCCAGATCCCCACACCAACCAGTACGAGGAAAATAAAGAACAGGTTAAGTACCATTTCACGGACGAAATTCAGCAGACGCCACGTCCATTTAAAAAATCCGGCAATAAATCGCCAAAGGGTTCGCATGTATTCTCCCAACTTAAGGTCACACCTGTCACAGGCGCAATAGATGTGGTTATCGTAATGACCCAACCGGCACTTGTCAGCAGGAATTGCGGACTGTGCTGTAACAAAATCCACTCTCGTGTTAATTTTGTGAATAAATATCACGACAGGAGTTAATCAAATGGATGCACTCGAACTATTGATCAATCGCCGTAGCGCCTCCCGCCTGGCTGAACCCGCGCCAACGGGTGAACAACTGCAAAACATCCTGCGTGCGGGTATGCGTGCGCCGGACCATAAGTCCATGCAACCGTGGCATTTTTTTGTGATTGAAGGGGAAGGGCGCGAGCGTTTCAGCGCCGTACTGGAACAGGGGGCGATTGCTGCCGGTAGTGATGACAAAGCTATCGACAAAGCCCGTAATGCGCCGTTCCGCGCACCGCTCATCATCACGGTGGTGGCGAAATGCGAAGAAAATCATAAAGTCCCGCGATGGGAACAGGAAATGTCTGCCGGATGCGCGGTCATGGCGATGCAAATGGCAGCCGTTGCCCAAGGATTTGGCGGCATCTGGCGCAGTGGCGCATTAACTGAAAGTCCGGTAGTGCGTGAAGCATTCGGTTGCCGTGAGCAGGATAAAATTGTCGGTTTTCTCTACCTCGGCACGCCGCAGTTGAAAGCATCTACGTCGATTAACGTCCCGGACCCGACGCCGTTTGTAACTTATTTCTGATAATTGTCGCGAAACTGTCTGGATTGTGAGCAAAGGCGCAGGAATTCAGACACTCTCACTTATCACTTCACGGAATGAGGGTTACCATACCCGGATTGCATTGACAGGAGATGTCCATGAGCGAGAACTCGATTCGTTTGACCCAATACAGCCACGGAGCTGGTTGCGGCTGTAAAATTTCCCCAAAAGTGTTGGAAACCATCCTGCACAGTGAGCAGGCGAAGTTTGTTGATCCGAATTTGCTTGTGGGTAATGAGACCCGCGACGATGCGGCGGTGTACGATCTGGGCAATGGCACCAGCGTTATCAGTACCACCGACTTCTTTATGCCGATCGTTGATAATCCTTTCGATTTTGGCCGCATTGCGGCGACTAACGCCATCAGCGATATCTTCGCGATGGGGGGCAAACCGATTATGGCGATTGCGATCCTCGGCTGGCCGATTAACAAACTTTCCCCGGAAATTGCCCGCGAAGTAACCGAAGGTGGACGCTATGCATGCCGTCAGGCGGGTATTGCGCTGGCTGGCGGTCACTCCATCGATGCGCCGGAGCCGATTTTTGGTCTGGCGGTAACGGGGATCGTACCGACCGAGCGGGTGAAGAAAAACAGTACCGCACAAGCCGGATGCAAACTGTTCCTGACGAAACCGCTGGGGATCGGCGTTCTTACCACGGCTGAGAAAAAATCACTGTTGAAACCAGAACATCAGGGACTGGCGACGGAAGTGATGTGCCGGATGAACATCGCAGGTGCGTCCTTTGCCAACATCGAAGGCGTAAAAGCGATGACCGACGTTACTGGTTTTGGTCTGCTGGGCCATTTGAGCGAAATGTGTCAGGGCGCAGGTGTGCAGGCGCGCGTTGACTATGACGCGATCCCAAAATTGCCGGGGGTTGAAGAGTACATTAAGTTGGGCGCAGTGCCTGGCGGCACCGAACGTAACTTTGCCAGCTACGGTCATCTGATGGGTGAAATGCCGCGTGAAGTGCGCGATCTGCTGTGCGATCCGCAAACTTCTGGCGGTTTGCTGCTGGCGGTCATGCCGGAAGCAGAAAATGAGGTTAAAACTACAGCCGCCGAGTTTGGCATTGAACTGACGGCGATTGGCGAACTGGTGCCAGCGCGCGGCGGTCGTGCCATGGTTGAGATCCGTTAATTCAATGCGGTTGTTTATTGCCGAAAAACCGAGTCTGGCGCGCGCCATTGCTGATGTCCTGCCCAAACCGCACCGTAAAGGCGATGGCTTTATCGAGTGCGGTAATGGTCAGGTGGTGACCTGGTGTATCGGTCACCTGCTTGAGCAGGCGCAGCCAGACGCCTACGACAGCCGCTATGCGCGCTGGAATCTTGCGGATTTGCCGATTGTCCCGGAAAAGTGGCAATTACAGCCCCGACCCTCCGTGACCAAACAACTTAACGTCATCAAACGCTTCCTGCATGAAGCCAGCGAAATCGTTCACGCCGGGGACCCGGATCGTGAAGGGCAATTGCTGGTGGATGAAGTGCTGGACTATCTGCAACTGGCACCGGAAAAGCGCCAGCAGGTGCAGCGTTGCTTGATAAACGACCTGAACCCGCAGGCGGTTGAGCGGGCGATCGACCGTCTTCGTTCCAACAGTGAGTTTGTGCCATTGTGCGTTTCTGCGCTGGCGCGAGCGCGTGCCGACTGGCTGTACGGCATCAATATGACCCGTGCGTATACCATTCTCGGTCGCAATGCCGGTTATCAGGGCGTACTTTCCGTGGGACGCGTGCAGACACCCGTGCTCGGGCTGGTGGTGCGCCGCGATGAAGAGATTGAAAACTTCGTGGCGAAAGACTTCTTTGAAGTCAAAGCGCATATCGTGACACCTGCCGATGAGCGGTTTACCGCTATCTGGCAACCGAGCGAAGCGTGTGAACCGTACCAGGATGAAGAAGGGCGCTTGTTACATCGTCCACTGGCGGAGCATGTGGTTAACCGCATTAGTGGTCAACCGGCTATTGTCACCAGCTATAACGATAAACGGGAATCAGAATCCGCGCCGCTGCCGTTTTCGCTTTCGGCGTTGCAGATTGAAGCGGCAAAACGCTTTGGTCTGAGCGCGCAGAACGTGCTTGATATCTGCCAGAAGCTGTACGAAACACACAAGTTAATCACTTATCCGCGTTCCGATTGTCGCTATTTGCCAGAAGAACATTTTGCCGGACGCCACGCGGTGATGAATGCCATCAGCGTTCATGCACCAGATCTGTTGCCGCAGCCAGTGGTAGATCCAGATATACGCAACCGCTGTTGGGATGACAAAAAGGTCGATGCGCACCACGCCATCATTCCGACCGCACGGAGTTCTGCGATCAACCTGACGGAGAACGAAGCGAAGGTCTATAACCTGATTGCCCGTCAGTATCTGATGCAGTTCTGCCCGGATGCGGTGTTCCGCAAGTGTGTTATCGAACTGGACATTGCCAAAGGCAAATTTGTCGCTAAAGCGCGTTTTCTTGCTGAAGCAGGTTGGCGCGCGCTGTTAGGCAGCAAAGAGCGCGATGAAGAAAACGACGGCACGCCATTGCCTGTGGTGGCGAAAGGCGATGAGTTGCTGTGTGAAAAAGGTGAAGTGGTAGAGCGGCAAACCCAGCCGCCGCGCCATTTTACCGATGCAACACTGCTTTCGGCGATGACCGGGATTGCGCGCTTTGTGCAGGACAAAGATCTGAAAAAGATCCTTCGTGCGACCGATGGTCTGGGGACAGAAGCAACGCGTGCCGGGATTATTGAACTGTTGTTCAAGCGTGGTTTCCTCACCAAAAAAGGGCGCTATATCCACTCCACCGACGCCGGAAAAGCGTTATTCCATTCGCTGCCAGAAATGGCTACGCGACCGGACATGACCGCGCACTGGGAATCGGTGCTGACGCAAATCAGCGAAAAGCAGTGTCGCTATCAGGACTTTATGCAGCCGCTGGTGGGGACGCTATATCAGCTTATTGATCAAGCCAAACGTACTCCGGTGCGGCAGTTTCGCGGCATTGTGGCTCCGGGCAGTGGTGGCAGTGCTGATAAGAAAAAGGCTGCACCGCGTAAACGTAGTGCGAAAAAAAGTCCGCCAGCAGATGAAGCCGGAAGCGGGGCGATAGCGTAAGCGAGCGAATCTTTCGTGCTATTCGAGTCATATTCTGAAATATCCAGCGGATCAAGAAAATTCGTTGGATATTTTTTTTGCATGGATAAAATTATCGCCTCTAAAG
>NZ_SJWV01000879.1:0-243 GCF_004352695.1 Escherichia sp. KCJ4928 | reverse complement strand
CCTGTCCATGTGCGGAAATGTTGTTGCTTTGTATCTTTTGTGTTAAGCAACGGATGAGCGTGTTTCTTTCGCATTTCCACTATCATCAACCCACGAAGACCTGTAGAAACACGCTCCCCCCCCCCCCCCCGACTACTGGACAGCAGAATCACACCGCGCTAAACATGACATGCGTGTTTCTGGTGAGCGAAAAGCTGTCAGCCGTGGACTGCCGTAGCAGAGACCCGGAAACGCGCTTAAAAC
>NZ_SJWV01000878.1:0-243 GCF_004352695.1 Escherichia sp. KCJ4928 | reverse complement strand
ATTGCGTAACTGTCATGCTCTGGATTATTTAATTCTTTCAGCGGAAATTTTTCCTCAAAGGCTTTATTTAGCCGCCCCTGGTTTCCTTTTACCGCGAATAAATAATCACCTCCCTGTTTTTGTATCTTCTCTGCAATATCTTTCTGGCAACCCATCGCATCAGTTGTGATGATTTTTCCTTTAATATCCATCATGTTAAGAAGTTCAGGAATGGCTGTAATCTCATTGGATTTCTCATCCGTC
>NZ_SJWV01000877.1:0-244 GCF_004352695.1 Escherichia sp. KCJ4928 | reverse complement strand
ATATCCCGCAGCCCCTTCCTGTGAATAAAAATTCTGAATTTATTCACATTTCTGCAAATTACCTGTGGCACTCATAATCACCATACGTTACAATTCGCCCGCTGATTACAGGCAATAATCAAAACTACTCCTTAAGGTGACTATTCGTTTCTCCCGTCAATATCCAGGTGTATTACGGGAGATTTTTTAATTCCCCCCTCAGTATCACGGACATTACTGACGCCACTCTGTCGCCAGAGACGAA
>NZ_SJWV01000876.1:0-244 GCF_004352695.1 Escherichia sp. KCJ4928 | reverse complement strand
ACCTGAATGAAGTTGTCTCCCTGACTGCTGATATTCAGGTCATACCCACAAGGCCACTTCACGCCATACTGTTCGGTATACCAGTGATATGCAGAAGGAACACCGTTCAGAACACCACCGTTAAAGCCATTCACTTCAACATCAAGGCGGGTGGGCAGAACCGTCAGCAGGTCAAACGGCATGGTTTTTTCCGGCAGTACGTTGTCACACAGACGGTTCCACCACACCGATACATCCTCGTTAC
>NZ_SJWV01000875.1:0-246 GCF_004352695.1 Escherichia sp. KCJ4928 | reverse complement strand
ATAATTTTCGTGGCGGGGTTACGTCTGAAGACAGTCATATCAATGTTTCTTCATCTTCAGTCCTGTTCTCAGATGCATCGTCATTTATAAACAGCTCCCTGAATATTCATAAAGGAGGTGCGCTGACCGCTCAGGGAGGGCTGTTTACAAGTGGAAGCATTGATATTGGTGACGCTTCCCTTCTGCTTACCGGTACACCAGTGAATTCAGATGATGCTGCTTTTTTACCGACCATCAATATGGCTG
>NZ_SJWV01000874.1:0-246 GCF_004352695.1 Escherichia sp. KCJ4928 | reverse complement strand
TAAAGGCGTTAGCCGCCACCTCCACGGTCGGGGCCAGAATGGTGTAGCCCGCCGCCTGCCGCCAGTTCAGTAACAGCGCCGTCATCATGATCCCGGCAGCCAGCGTGGACTTGCTGTTTTTCTTGGGGATAAGGATAAAAACTTCCTTGATATGGCGTACACCGGTCTGCGCATCGTAGGAGCCAAACAGGGCCGCCACCAGGTCAAACACCCACTGTGCGCAGGACTCCCCGAACGTCGGGCTGC
>NZ_SJWV01000873.1:0-247 GCF_004352695.1 Escherichia sp. KCJ4928 | reverse complement strand
CTCGTCGGCGTGGTCGTGAAGCGCTTCGCAGATGTCAGCCTGGTCGTCGGCGTCAAGTTCATTCAGTTTTTCCAGCAGGGTCAGCGTCTGGCTTCTGATGAAGCGGGCCATGTTAAGGGCTGTTTTTCCTGTTTAGTCACAGTTCTGTTTCTCCATGTGTGGGGAGTCTGTCGGAGGTTTTTAATGATACCGGTGAAACGCGAAAGGATGCTCACGATACGGGTCACGGATGAGGAACATGCGCGGC
>NZ_SJWV01000872.1:0-247 GCF_004352695.1 Escherichia sp. KCJ4928 | reverse complement strand
TTAAACCATGTCTGGCGTGAAGGGTACCGCTATATGAAGGCAGGAGTCATGCTGGCTGATTTCACACCATCGGGTATAGCGCAGCCGGGATTATTTGATGAAATCCAGCCCCGTAAAAACAGTGAAAAGTTAATGAAAACACTCGATGAACTGAACCAGTCGGGAAAAGGGAAAGTGTGGTTTGCGGGGCGAGGAACCGCCCCTGAATGGCAAATGAAACGGGAAATGCTCTCGCCTTCGTATACAA
>NZ_SJWV01000871.1:0-248 GCF_004352695.1 Escherichia sp. KCJ4928 | reverse complement strand
CTTCCGTGGATGTCAAGACCAGGTAAGGTTCTTCGCGTTGCATCGAATTAAACCACATGCTCCACCGCTTGTGCGGGCCCCCGTCAATTCATTTGAGTTTTAACCTTGCGGCCGTACTCCCCAGGCGCTGAAAGAAGCGGTGAAAAAATTAAACCCGCAGGCGCAATGGCGCAATCCGGTGATGTTTATCGTCTGGATCGGCAGTCTGCTGACCACCTGTATTAGCATCGCGATGGCAAGCGGTGCGA
>NZ_SJWV01000870.1:0-248 GCF_004352695.1 Escherichia sp. KCJ4928 | reverse complement strand
CTCGTCGGCGTGGTCGTGAAGCGCTTCGCAGATGTCAGCCTGGTCGTCGGCGTCAAGTTCATTCAGTTTTTCCAGCAGGGTCAGCGTCTGGCTTCTGATGAAGCGGGCCATGTTAAGGGCGGTTTTTTCCTGTTTAGTCACAGTTCTGTTTCTCCATGTGTGGGGAGTCTGTCGGAGGTTTTTAATGATACCGGTGAAACGCGAAAGGATGCTCACGATACGGGTCACGGATGAGGAACATGCGCGGC
>NZ_SJWV01000086.1:0-17255 GCF_004352695.1 Escherichia sp. KCJ4928 | reverse complement strand
TTGAATTGTTGTCTTCAACCGCCATGAGAAACTCACTCTGCCCACAGCGCCAGTGCTAACGTTTTATCATCATCGGTACGCTCGTTTACCGCTGGGCTGGACAAAAACTGCTTTAACAATTCAGGTAATAAATCGAGTTGTTCCTGCGTTGCTGACGCCAGTCCATTGAAAAACGGGGTAAAGAAAGGCACATGCGGAGAATTATCCAACATATTTAACGCCAGTCGCTGGATACCATCCGTAAATGCTGCAACTTTATGCACACGCTCAGTGCTGGTGAAAGTTTCCAGTCTGGAAACGGCATCTTCATCGGTAATGAAGTGCGTCATATTGGCATATTCACCCACCATCGGCGTAAGCGGCAATTGCAGACCGTGACCAAAATCCACCACCACGCCGCCATCGCCAATCTGCATAATCAAGGTGCCATTAGCCGATGAAATCAATCCCAGAAACGTGCAGGCAAAATCGCGAACTGCTAATTCTTTGGCCTCTGCCTCGGCAAAAAGTCGCTGACGAATAGTCAGCACAATATCCGTGGCGAGGATATCATTAAGCCCCAATTCCCCACCCTGCACTTTTTGCGACATATAAGCCATCGCTTCATTGACGGCGAGCATCGCGCCTTCGCCACCCTGCGAGACGCTGCCTGCACCATCAGCAAGAAACATCACCAGTAATGGTTGCTGATCGTTTAACCAGGCAACCTGCATCTGGCAGGCATCCTGACAAGGTAAATCAGCGCTAATGTGCGACGTTCCAACAGCGGATGCATAAACCAGACGCCAGCTCACACTGACGTCCAGCCTTTTGGCGCTTCCAGCACAACTTCCGTTCCCGGCGTGGAGCGGGAAACCGAACGCAGCGAACTGGATAACCAGCTAAACAGTTCACGGAATTGTAATCCTTGCAGAGGCAAAGGCTGACGAACGCTGATTTGTGCCAGAGTCTTCATATCCGCCCCCTGAACACCGATGGAAAAGAAAGCAAACCTTTTATCTTCTTCCCCCCGAAACACTTTGTTGGCTGCAGCCTGCCACTCATCGGTTGGTGCACCATCGGTAATCAGGAAAATCCACGGGCGATAATACGAAATACCATTTGCACGATACTCACGTTTCCGCTCCTCTACCATATCCAGGGCTTTGGTAATGGCCGCACCCATTGGTGTATCGCCCTGGGCAAACAGGATGGGCGGAAAAAAATTAGCGGCGCTGGTAAAGGGTTGTTCCACATGCACCGGGCCGAACGTCACAATGCCGAGTTCCACTCTTTTTAAAGCCAGCGGATCGGCAAGCAGTTCATCACGAAAGGTCACCAATCCGGCGTTAAGTTCATTAATAGGTCTGCCGCTCATCGAGCCAGAAACATCCAGCAGCAAAATGCAGGGGCAACGTGGTTCCGGGTTACTGGCAAAATCGCTGGTGGCAAACGTGATTTGTTCGCTCATAAGAAATCCTTTCTTAGAGAATTATCGAGGTCCGGTATCATACCGACTGCAATAATGAAATAAGAGCAAACGAAGAAACTTTCAGAATTAGGCCCGGCGGCGCAGAAAATTTTGCTATTCGCCTCGCAAGAACGGAGAGCCGTCGATTGACACTAAGGGCGGAGTGACATAATTTCAGGAGTGAGGGTTAGGGAGAGGTTTCCCCCTCCCCCTGGTGTTCTTAGTAAGCCTGGAAGCTAATCACTAAGAGTATCACCAGTATGATGACGTGCTTCATCATAACCCTTTCCTTATTAAAAGCCCTCTTCTCCGGGAGAGGCTTTCCCGTTTCAGCGTCCCGCTGAAATCATCGGCTTACCTCCTTTCGCCCTGAATGCAGTCTATCGCTAACGCGTGAATAAAATAGTTTCCTCTGTGATTATTGCGTAACGACTCGCAAAGAATATTTGCTGGCAGGATCGCAGACTACAAAGCCTGCGGATTGACAATCTTATCGTGAAGGCATACTTTCAGGAGTGAGGGTAGAGCGGGGTTTCCCCCGCCCTGGTAGTCTTAGTAAGCGGGGAAGCTTATGACTAAGAGCACCACGATGATGAGTAGCTTCATCATGACCCTTTCCTTATTTAAGGCCCCTTCCTCGGGAGGGGCTTTCCCGTTTCAGCGTCCCGCTGAAATCGTCGGCTTACCTCCTTTCGCCATGCACTTAGTCTATCGCTGACTTGCAGATAAAATAGTTTCCAGTGTGATTATTGCGTAACGTCTCGCAAAGAATTTTTGCTGGCAGGATCGCAGACGGCAAAGCCTGCGGATTGACAATCTTATCGTGAAGGCATACTTTCAGGAGTGAGGGTAGAGCGGGGTTTCCCCCGCCCTGGTAGTCTTAGTATGCTGGGTAGCTAATCACTAAGAGCACCACGATGATGAGTAGCTTCATCATGACCCTTTCCTTATTTAAGGCCCCTTCCTCGGGAGGGGCTTTCCCGTTTCAGCATCCGGCTGAAATCTGCGGCTTACCTCCTTTCGCCCTGTATGTAGTCTATCGCTAACGCGTAGATAAAATAGTTTCCTGTGTTATTACTGGATGCGTGCTCGCAAATGTGCCCGCCATTCAGACGATTCCCGATAGTGTTTCATAATTCCTCCATTTTTCTCCCTTATTGGCTGGCTACACTAGTATCATTCCGCGAAACGTTTCAGGAAGAGAAACTCTTAACGATGAAAGGCAGTTATAAATCCCGTTGGGTAATCGTAATCGTGGTGGTTATCGCCGCCATCGCCGCATTCTGGTTCTGGCAAGGCCGCAATGACTCCCAGAGTGCAGCCCCAGGGGCGACGAAACAAGCGCAGCAATCGCCAGCGGGTGGTCGCCGTGGTATGCGTTCCGGCCCATTAGCCCCGGTTCAGGCGGCGACCGCCGTAGAACAGGCAGTTCCGCGTTACCTCACCGGGCTTGGCACCATTACCGCCGCTAATACTGTTACGGTGCGCAGCCGCGTGGACGGTCAACTGATGGCGTTACATTTCCAGGAAGGCCAGCAGGTCAAAGCAGGCGATTTACTGGCAGAAATTGACCCCAGCCAGTTCAAAGTTGCATTAGCACAAGCCCAGGGCCAACTGGCAAAAGATAAAGCCACGCTTGCTAACGCCCGCCGTGATCTGGCGCGTTATCAGCAACTGGCAAAAACCAATCTCGTCTCCCGTCAGGAGCTGGATGCCCAACAGGCGCTGGTCAGTGAAACCGAAGGCACCATTAAGGCTGATGAAGCAAGCGTCGCCAGCGCGCAGCTGCAACTCGACTGGAGCCGCATCACCGCACCAGTCGATGGTCGCGTTGGTCTCAAGCAGGTTGATGTTGGTAACCAAATCTCCAGTGGTGATACCACCGGAATTGTGGTGATCACCCAGACGCATCCTATCGATTTAGTCTTTACCCTGCCGGAAAGCGATATCGCTACTGTAGTGCAGGCGCAAAAAGCCGGAAAACCGCTGGTGGTAGAAGCCTGGGATCGCACCAATTCGAAGAAATTAAGTGAAGGCACGCTGTTAAGCCTCGATAACCAAATCGATGCCACAACCGGTACGATTAAAGTGAAAGCACGCTTTAATAATCAGGATGATGCGCTGTTTCCCAATCAGTTTGTTAACGCGCGCATGTTAGTCGACACCGAACAAAACGCCGTAGTGATCCCAACAGCCGCCCTGCAAATGGGCAATGAAGGCCATTTTGTCTGGGTGCTGAATAGCGAAAACAAGGTCAGCAAACATCTGGTGACGCCGGGCATTCAGGACAGTCAGAAAGTGGTGATCCGTGCAGGTATTTCTGCGGGCGATCGCGTGGTGACAGACGGCATTGATCGCCTGACCGAAGGGGCGAAAGTGGAAGTGGTGGAAGCCCAGAGCGCCACCACTCCGGAAGAGAAAGCCACCAGCCGCGAATACGCGAAAAAAGGAGCACGCTCCTGATGCAGGTGTTACCCCCGAGCAGCACAGGCGGCCCGTCGCGCCTTTTTATTATGCGTCCTGTCGCCACCACGCTGCTGATGGTGGCGATCTTACTCGCCGGGATTATCGGTTATCGCGCCCTGCCCGTTTCGGCGCTGCCGGAAGTGGACTATCCGACCATTCAGGTGGTCACGCTCTACCCAGGTGCCAGCCCGGATGTCATGACCTCTGCCGTTACCGCGCCGCTAGAACGCCAGTTCGGGCAGATGTCTGGCCTGAAACAGATGTCGTCGCAAAGTTCCGGCGGTGCGTCAGTTATCACTTTGCAGTTCCAGCTAACATTACCGCTCGATGTCGCCGAGCAGGAAGTGCAGGCCGCGATTAACGCTGCGACCAACTTGTTGCCGAGCGATCTGCCTAACCCGCCGGTTTACAGCAAAGTGAACCCGGCAGATCCGCCGATCATGACGCTCGCCGTCACCTCAACCGCCATGCCGATGACGCAAGTGGAAGATATGGTGGAAACCCGCGTCGCGCAGAAAATCTCGCAGATTTCCGGTGTCGGACTGGTGACGCTTTCCGGCGGTCAGCGTCCGGCTGTTCGCGTCAAACTTAACGCTCAGGCGATTGCCGCCCTCGGCCTGACCAGCGAAACCGTGCGCACCGCCATTACCGGCGCTAACGTTAACTCGGCAAAAGGTAGCCTCGACGGCCCTTCCCGTGCGGTTACGCTTTCCGCTAACGACCAGATGCAATCCGCCGAAGAGTATCGCCAGCTAATCATCGCCTACCAGAACGGCGCGCCAATTCGTCTGGGCGATGTCGCAACTGTAGAGCAAGGTGCAGAAAACAGCTGGCTCGGCGCGTGGGCGAACAAAGAACAGGCCATTGTGATGAATGTTCAGCGCCAGCCCGGTGCTAACATTATCTCCACCGCCGACAGCATTCGGCAGATGCTGCCACAGCTCACTGAGAGTCTGCCGAAATCGGTGAAGGTGACAGTGCTTTCCGATCGCACCACCAATATCCGCGCATCCGTCGATGATACTCAGTTTGAATTGATGATGGCTATCGCGCTGGTAGTCATGATTATCTACCTGTTTTTGCGCAATATTCCGGCGACCATCATTCCCGGTGTTGCTGTACCGCTGTCGTTAATCGGCACTTTCGCGGTTATGGTGTTTCTCGATTTTTCAATCAATAACCTGACACTGATGGCGTTAACTATCGCCACCGGATTCGTGGTCGATGACGCCATCGTAGTGATCGAAAACATTTCCCGCTATATCGAAAAAGGCGAAAAACCGTTGGCGGCGGCGCTCAAAGGCGCGGGTGAAATCGGCTTTACCATTATCTCGCTGACCTTCTCGCTGATTGCGGTGTTGATTCCACTGCTGTTTATGGGCGATATCGTCGGGCGACTGTTCCGCGAATTTGCTATTACCCTGGCGGTAGCGATTTTGATCTCAGCGGTGGTGTCGCTGACCCTGACACCGATGATGTGCGCGCGGATGCTCAGCCAGGAGTCGCTGCGTAAACAGAACCGATTCTCCCGTGCCTCGGAAAAAATGTTCGACAGGATAATCGCCGCCTATGGTCGTGGACTGGCGAAGGTGCTGAATCATCCGTGGCTGACCTTAAGCGTGGCGCTCAGCACGCTGCTGCTTAGCGTTCTCTTATGGGTGTTCATTCCGAAAGGTTTCTTCCCGGTACAGGACAACGGCATTATTCAGGGCACTTTGCAGGCACCGCAATCCAGCTCCTTTGCCAATATGGCCCAGCGACAACGCCAGGTCGCGGACGTGATTTTGCAGGATCCGGCAGTGCAAAGCCTGACCTCATTTGTTGGCGTTGATGGCACTAACCCGTCGCTGAATAGTGCACGTTTACAAATCAACCTCAAACCGCTGGATGAACGTGATGACCGAGTGCAAAAAGTCATTGCCCGTCTGCAAACGGCGGTGGATAAAGTGCCGGGCGTCGATCTCTTCCTGCAACCAACGCAGGATCTGACTATTGATACTCAGGTCAGCCGCACCCAGTACCAGTTTACCTTGCAGGCCACCTCACTGGATGCGCTCAGTACCTGGGTGCCACAGTTGATGGAAAAACTCCAGCAACTGCCACAGCTTTCTGATGTCTCCAGCGACTGGCAGGACAAAGGGCTGGTGGCGTATGTCAATGTTGATCGCGACAGCGCCAGCCGTCTGGGGATCAGCATGGCGGATGTCGATAACGCCCTGTACAACGCGTTTGGTCAGCGACTGATTTCCACTATTTATACTCAGGCTAACCAGTATCGCGTAGTGCTGGAGCACAACACCGAAATTACCCCGGGCCTCGCGGCGCTGGATACCATTCGCCTGACCAGTAGCGACGGCGGCGTGGTGCCGTTAAGCTCAATTGCCAAAGTTGAACAGCGTTTTGCGCCGCTTTCCATCAACCATCTGGATCAGTTCCCGGTAACGACCATCTCCTTTAACGTGCCGGATAACTATTCGCTGGGCGATGCGGTGCAGGCGATTATGGACACCGAAAAGACGCTGAATCTGCCGGTGAATATCACCACGCAATTTCAGGGCAGCACCCTCGCCTTCCAGTCGGCGCTGGGCAGCACTGTCTGGCTGATTGTCGCGGCGGTGGTGGCGATGTATATCGTGCTCGGCATTCTGTACGAGAGCTTTATTCACCCGATCACCATTCTCTCGACGCTACCCACCGCAGGGGTCGGCGCGCTGCTGGCATTAATGATTGCCGGTAGCGAACTGGATGTGATTGCGATTATCGGCATTATTTTGCTGATCGGTATTGTGAAGAAGAACGCCATCATGATGATCGACTTCGCGCTGGCTGCTGAGCGCGAGCAAGGCATGTCGCCGCGCGATGCAATCTACCAGGCTTGTCTGTTGCGTTTTCGTCCGATCCTGATGACCACCCTGGCGGCTCTGCTTGGCGCGCTGCCGCTGATGTTGAGTACCGGGGTCGGCGCGGAACTGCGTCGTCCGTTAGGTATCGGCATGGTCGGCGGTCTGATTGTCAGCCAGGTGCTGACGCTGTTCACCACGCCGGTGATTTATCTGCTGTTCGACCGCCTGGCATTGTGGACCAAAAGTCGCTTTGCTCGCCATGAAGAGGAGGCGTAAGTGAAGTTTTTTGCCCTCTTCATTTACCGCCCGGTGGCGACGATTTTACTGTCGGTCGCCATTACCCTGTGCGGCATACTGGGCTTCCGTATGCTGCCGGTCGCCCCGCTGCCGCAGGTCGATTTTCCGGTGATTATGGTCAGCGCCTCGCTGCCCGGTGCGTCACCAGAAACAATGGCGTCTTCCGTTGCCACGCCGCTGGAGCGCTCACTTGGGCGCATTGCCGGAGTCAGTGAAATGACCTCCAGCAGTTCGCTCGGCAGCACGCGTATTATTTTGCAGTTTGATTTTGACCGGGATATCAACGGCGCGGCGCGCGATGTGCAGGCGGCGATCAACGCTGCACAAAGTTTGCTGCCCAGCGGGATGCCCAGCCGTCCGACCTATCGCAAAGCTAACCCGTCGGATGCGCCAATTATGATCCTCACGCTGACATCCGATACTTATTCGCAGGGTGAACTGTACGATTTTGCCTCGACGCAGCTGGCTCCGACGATTTCGCAAATCGACGGTGTCGGTGATGTCGATGTTGGCGGCAGCTCGCTGCCCGCCGTACGCGTCGGGCTGAATCCGCAGGCGCTGTTTAATCAGGGCGTCTCGCTGGACGACGTACGCACCGCCATCAGCAATGCCAACGTGCGTAAACCGCAGGGGGCGCTGGAAGATGGCACTCACCGCTGGCAGATCCAGACCAATGATGAGCTAAAAACCGCCGCCGAATATCAGCCGTTGATTATTCATTACAACAACGGCGGCGCGGTTCGTCTGGGCGATGTGGCGACGGTGACCGACTCGGTGCAGGATGTGCGCAACGCCGGGATGACCAACGCCAAACCGGCTATTTTGCTGATGATCCGCAAGCTGCCGGAAGCCAATATTATCCAGACGGTAGACAGCATCCGGGCAAAATTACCGGAGTTGCAGGAAACCATTCCGGCGGCGATTGATCTGCAAATTGCTCAGGATCGCTCCCCCACCATTCGCGCCTCGCTGGAAGAAGTCGAGCAAACGCTGATTATCTCGGTGGCGCTGGTGATTCTGGTGGTGTTTTTATTCCTGCGCTCGGGTCGCGCCACTATTATTCCCGCCGTTGCGGTGCCGGTTTCGCTGATTGGTACGTTTGCGGCGATGTACCTGTGCGGATTCAGTCTCAATAACCTTTCGTTAATGGCGCTCACCATCGCTACTGGTTTCGTGGTGGATGACGCCATCGTGGTGCTGGAAAACATTGCCCGTCATCTGGAAGCGGGGATGAAACCGCTACAGGCCGCGCTACAAGGTACTCGCGAAGTCGGCTTTACGGTGCTGTCGATGAGTCTGTCACTGGTGGCGGTGTTCCTGCCGCTGCTGTTGATGGGCGGATTGCCGGGCCGACTGTTACGCGAATTTGCCGTGACGCTTTCTGTCGCCATTGTTATATCGTTGCTGGTTTCTCTGACATTAACGCCAATGATGTGTGGCTGGATGCTGAAAGCCAGCAAGCCGCGTGAGCAAAAGCGACTGCGTGGTTTTGGCCGCATGTTGGTAGCCCTGCAACAAGGCTACGGCAAGTCGCTGAAATGGGTGCTCAATCATACCCGTCTGGTGGGTGTGGTGCTGCTTGGCACCATTGCGCTGAATATCTGGCTGTATATCTCGATCCCGAAAACCTTCTTCCCGGAGCAGGACACCGGCGTGCTGATGGGCGGGATACAGGCGGATCAGAGCATTTCGTTTCAGGCGATGCGCGGCAAATTGCAGGATTTCATGAAAATTATCCGTGACGATCCGGCAGTGGATAATGTCACCGGCTTTACCGGCGGTTCACGAGTTAACAGTGGGATGATGTTTATCACCCTCAAGCCACGCGACGAACGCAGCGAAACGGCGCAGCAAATTATCGACCGTCTGCGCGTAAAACTGGCGAAAGAACCGGGGGCGAATCTGTTCCTGATGGCGGTACAGGATATTCGCGTTGGTGGGCGTCAGTCGAACGCCAGCTACCAGTACACGTTGTTATCCGACGACCTGGCGGCACTGCGCGAATGGGAGCCGAAAATCCGCAAAAAACTGGCGACGTTGCCGGAACTGGCGGACGTGAACTCCGATCAGCAGGATAACGGCGCGGAGATGAATCTGGTTTACGACCGTGACACCATGGCACGGCTGGGAATCGACGTACAAGCCGCCAACAGTCTGTTAAATAACGCCTTCGGTCAGCGGCAAATCTCGACCATTTACCAGCCGATGAACCAGTATAAAGTGGTGATGGAAGTGGATCCGCGCTATACCCAGGACATCAGTGCGCTGGAAAAAATGTTCGTTATCAATAACGAAGGCAAAGCGATCCCGCTGTCGTATTTCGCTAAATGGCAACCGGCGAATGCCCCACTATCGGTGAATCATCAGGGATTATCGGCGGCCTCGACCATTTCGTTCAACCTGCCGACCGGAAAATCGCTCTCGGACGCCAGTGCGGCGATCGATCGCGCAATGACCCAGCTTGGTGTGCCTTCGACGGTGCGCGGCAGTTTTGCCGGAACAGCGCAGGTGTTCCAGGAGACGATGAACTCACAGGTGATCCTGATTATCGCCGCCATCGCCACGGTGTATATCGTGCTGGGTATCCTTTACGAGAGTTATGTGCACCCGCTGACGATTCTCTCCACCCTGCCCTCGGCGGGTGTTGGAGCGCTGCTGGCGCTGGAGCTGTTCAATGCCCCGTTCAGCCTAATCGCCCTGATAGGGATCATGCTATTAATCGGCATCGTGAAGAAAAACGCCATTATGATGGTCGATTTTGCGCTTGAAGCCCAACGGCACGGTAACCTGACGCCGCAGGAAGCTATTTTCCAGGCCTGTCTGCTGCGTTTTCGCCCGATTATGATGACTACCCTGGCGGCGCTGTTTGGCGCGCTGCCGCTGGTGTTGTCGGGCGGCGACGGCTCGGAGCTGCGGCAACCCCTGGGGATCACCATTGTCGGCGGACTGGTAATGAGCCAGCTCCTTACGCTGTATACCACGCCGGTGGTGTATCTCTTTTTCGACCGTCTGCGGCTGCGTTTTTCGCGTAAACCCAAACAAACGGTAACCGAGTAAATGACAGATCTTCCCGACAGCACCCGCTGGCAATTGTGGATTGTGGCTTTCGGCTTCTTTATGCAGTCGCTGGACACCACCATCGTAAACACCGCCCTTCCCTCAATGGCGCAAAGCCTCGGGGAAAGTCCGTTGCATATGCACATGGTCATTGTCTCTTATGTGCTGACCGTGGCGGTGATGCTGCCCGCCAGCGGCTGGCTGGCGGACAAAGTCGGCGTGCGCAATATTTTCTTTACCGCCATCGTGCTGTTTACTCTCGGTTCACTGTTTTGCGCGCTTTCCGGCACGCTGAACGAACTGTTGCTGGCACGCGCGTTACAGGGCGTTGGCGGCGCGATGATGGTGCCGGTCGGCAGATTGACGGTGATGAAAATCGTACCGCGCGAGCAATATATGGCGGCGATGACCTTTGTCACGTTACCCGGTCAGGTCGGTCCGCTGCTCGGTCCGGCGCTCGGCGGTCTGCTGGTGGAGTACGCGTCGTGGCACTGGATCTTTTTGATCAACATTCCGGTGGGGATTATCGGTGCGATCGCCACATTGCTGTTAATGCCGAACTACACCATGCAGACGCGGCGCTTTGATCTCTCCGGATTTTTATTGCTGGCGGTTGGCATGGCGGTATTAACCCTGGCGCTGGACGGCAGTAAAGGTACAGGTTTATCGCCGCTGACGATTGCAGGCCTGGTCGCAGTTGGCGTGGTGGCACTGGTGCTTTATCTGCTGCACGCCAGAAATAACAACCGCGCTCTTTTCAGTCTGAAACTGTTCCGCACTCGTACCTTTTCGCTGGGCCTGGCGGGGAGCTTTGCCGGACGTATTGGCAGTGGCATGTTGCCCTTTATGACACCGGTTTTCCTGCAAATTGGCCTCGGTTTCTCACCGTTTCATGCCGGACTGATGATGATCCCGATGGTGCTTGGCAGCATGGGAATGAAGCGAATTGTGGTACAGGTGGTGAATCGCTTTGGTTATCGTCGGGTACTGGTAGCGACCACGCTGGGTCTGTCGCTGGTCACCCTGTTGTTTATGACTACCGCCCTGCTGGGCTGGTACTACGTTTTGCCGTTCGTCCTGTTTTTACAAGGGATGGTCAACTCGACGCGTTTCTCCTCCATGAACACCCTGACGCTGAAAGATCTCCCGGACAATCTGGCGAGCAGCGGCAACAGCCTGCTGTCGATGATTATGCAATTGTCGATGAGTATCGGCGTCACTATCGCCGGGCTGTTGCTGGGACTTTTTGGTTCACAGCATGTCAGCGTCGACAGCGGCACCACACAAACCGTCTTTATGTACACCTGGCTTAGCATGGCGTTGATCATCGCCCTTCCGGCGTTCATCTTTGCCAGAGTGCCGAACGATACGCATCAAAATGTAGCTATTTCGCGGCGAAAAAGGAGCGCGCAATGAAGTTCTGGCGACCCGGTATTACCGGCAAACTGTTTCTGGCGATTTTCGCCACCTGCATTGTCTTGCTGATCAGTATGCACTGGGCGGTGCGTATCAGTTTTGAGCGTGGCTTTATTGATTACATCAAGCATGGTAATGAACAGCGATTACAACTGTTAAGTGATGCGCTTGGCGAGCAGTATGCGCAGCATGGCAACTGGCGCTTCCTGCGCAACAATGATCGCTTTGTCTTTCAGATCCTGCGTTCATTTGAACACGATAATTCGGAAGATAAACCCGGCCCGGGTATGCCACCGCACGGCTGGCGTACCCAGTTCTGGGTGGTTGATCAAAACAACAAAGTGCTGGTTGGTCCGCGAGCGCCGATTCCACCTGACGGTACACGGCGACCCATTCTGGTCAACGGTGCGGAAGTTGGCGCGGTGATCGCCTCCCCCGTTGAGCGGTTAACGCGCAATACTGATATCAATTTCGATAAACAACAGCGGCAAACCAGCTGGTTGATTGTCGCTCTGGCAACGTTACTCGCGGCGCTCGCCACCTTTCTGCTGGCGCGCGGTTTACTGGCACCGGTAAAACGACTTGTCGATGGCACGCACAAACTGGCGGCGGGCGATTTCACTACCCGCGTAACGCCCACCAGTGAAGATGAACTGGGCAAACTGGCGCAAGACTTCAACCAGCTTGCCAGCACACTGGAGAAAAACCAGCAAATGCGGCGCGATTTTATGGCCGATATTTCTCACGAACTGCGTACGCCATTAGCGGTGCTGCGCGGTGAACTGGAAGCCATTCAGGATGGCGTGCGTAAATTCACGCCGGAGACGGTGGCGTCTTTACAGGCGGAGGTCGGTACACTGACCAAACTGGTTGACGATCTCCATCAGTTGTCGATGTCTGATGAAGGCGCTCTCGCCTATCAAAAAGCACCGGTAGATTTGATCCCACTGCTGGAAGTGGCGGGCGGCGCATTTCGCGAACGATTCGCCAGTCGTGGCCTGAAACTGCAATTTTCCCTGCCAGACAGTATTACCGTATTTGGCGATCGCGACCGTTTAATGCAGTTATTCAATAACTTACTGGAAAACAGCCTGCGCTACACTGACAGCGGCGGCAGCCTGCAAATCTCTGCCGGGCAGCGCGACAAAACGGTGCGCCTGACCTTTGCCGACAGTGCGCCAAGTGTCAGTGACGATCAGCTACAAAAATTGTTTGAACGTTTTTATCGCACCGAAGGTTCCCGCAACCGTGCCAGCGGCGGTTCCGGGCTGGGGCTGGCGATTTGCCTGAACATTGTTGAAGCACATAATGGTCGCATTATTGCTGCCCATTCGCCTTTTGGCGGGGTAAGCATTACAGTAGAGTTACCGCTGGAACGGGATTTACAGAGAGAAGTATGACCGAGTTACCAATCGACGAAAACACACCGCGTATTTTGATCGTGGAAGATGAACCGAAGCTGGGGCAGTTGCTCATTGATTATCTGCGTGCTGCGAGCTATGCGCCGACGCTTATCAGCCACGGCGATCAGGTACTGCCGTATGTGCGCCAGACACCACCGGATCTGATCCTGTTAGATCTGATGCTCCCTGGCACCGATGGCCTGACGCTGTGCCGGGAAATTCGTCGTTTTTCTGACATTCCGATCGTGATGGTGACGGCAAAAATCGAAGAGATCGATCGCCTGCTGGGGCTGGAGATTGGCGCAGATGATTATATCTGTAAGCCGTACAGCCCACGGGAAGTGGTAGCGCGCGTCAAAACCATTTTGCGCCGTTGCAAACCGCAGCGCGAGTTGCAGCAACAGGATGCTGAAAGCCCGTTGATTATCGACGAAGGTCGTTTTCAGGCTTCATGGCGCGGTAAAATGCTTGACCTGACACCTGCGGAATTTCGTCTGTTGAAAACGCTCTCTCATGAACCAGGAAAAGTGTTCTCCCGCGAGCAATTGCTCAATCATCTTTATGACGACTACCGCGTAGTAACCGACCGCACCATTGACAGCCACATTAAAAACCTGCGCCGCAAGCTGGAATCTCTCGACGCCGAACAGTCATTTATCCGCGCCGTTTACGGCGTTGGTTACCGCTGGGAAGCCGACGCCTGCCGCATCGTTTAGTTTTAGCGACATGACTTTGTTAGCCGGAGATGGCGTTCAGACCAGATCCGGCAACATTATCCCACGCATGGTCAGCAAACTGACATTATCTCTCCGCCCTGGCAGGCATCAGAAAATCGCTCATACTTTAATCGGTAAACAGCACCTTTAGATGCTGTTTTCGATACGCAATTTCAATCAAGGAGTCATTATGGCTGGTTGGTTTGAACTCAGTAAGAGCAGTGATAATCAGTTCCGGTTTGTGCTAAAAGCGGGCAATGGTGAGACTATCCTCACCAGCGAGCTGTATACCTCAAAAGCCTCTGCGGAAAAGGGCATCGCATCGGTGCGTAGCAACAGCCCGCAAGAAGAACGCTATGAGAAAAAAACGGCAAGTAACGGCAAATTCTATTTCAATCTGAAAGCCGCTAATCATCAAATTATCGGCTCCAGCCAGATGTACGCCACCGCGCAATCTCGTGAAACCGGAATTGCCTCCGTTAAAGCCAATGGCACAAGCCAGACGGTGAAAGACAATACGTAATTACGATGCCGGGCGTGGGTTGTTGGCGTCCGGCTTTATATCCAAATAACGCTTAGTTATTAATAATTAAGAGTAACCGCCGCCATTAAAATAGTGGGCACTGACGAGCACTCGTTGTGCTTTCTTTGTTTACCATCCCATACTTATCCTCCTGAACATGTTCATGTGCCAAAATATCTTCTAATACTTTCGTGACGCTATCCGGTTTATGACATACACTGATGTAAGATTTTTACTTACAGGCGGGCGTAAAATGGCCAGAACGATGACGGTTGATCTCGGCGATGAGTTGCGTGAATTTATCGAGTCCTTAATTGAATCCGGCGACTATCGCACCCAAAGCGAAGTGATCCGTGAGTCACTGCGATTACTTCGAGAAAAGCAAGCAGAGTCTCGCCTGCAAGCGTTACGTGACATGCTCGCAGAAGGGTTGAGTAGTGGTGAAGCTCAGCCGTGGGAAAAGGACGCGTTCTTACGGAAGGTGAAAGCAGGGATAAGGAAATAATGTGCGTATTATTAAACTCATGCCAAAAGCCAATGAGGATTTAGAAGGCATCTGGTATTACAGCTATCACCATTTCGGCGAACCACAAGCCGACAGATATGTGGAACATCTTTCAGACGTTCTCCAGATTCTGAGTAACAATAATATAGGTACGCCCAGACCTGAATTAGGCGAAGGTATTTTTGTTCTTCCTTTTGAACGCCACGTCATTTATTTCCTGCAATCACCAGGGGAAATTATCGTCATTCGTATCCTTAACCAAAACCAGGACGCCACCAGACATTTACACTGGAGCTAAACCCGCCGATTGCGCTACAATGCCCGCCCTTAAAGTGGGGGCACTCCCCTAACCGCTTCATCAGGTGAAGCGGATCTGACCTGTCATCAGAACGAGAGAATTATGTTTAAACCGGAACTCCTTTCCCCGGCGGGAACGCTGAAAAATATGCGTTACGCTTTCGCTTATGGCGCAGATGCTGTTTATGCGGGCCAGCCGCGTTATTCCCTGCGTGTGCGCAACAACGAATTCAACCACGAAAATCTTCAGCTCGGCATCAATGAAGCCCACGCGCTGGGGAAAAAGTTTTATGTCGTGGTCAACATTGCACCGCACAACGCCAAGCTGAAAACCTTTATCCGTGACCTGAAACCGGTGGTGGAAATGGGGCCGGATGCGCTGATTATGTCCGATCCAGGGCTGATTATGCTGGTGCGTGAGCACTTCCCTGAAATGCCGATCCACCTTTCGGTGCAGGCTAACGCCGTGAACTGGGCGACGGTGAAATTCTGGCAGCAAATGGGCCTGACCCGCGTGATCCTCTCTCGCGAGCTGTCGCTGGAAGAGATTGAAGAGATCCGCAATCAGGTGCCGGATATGGAGATCGAGATCTTCGTTCACGGCGCGCTGTGCATGGCCTACTCCGGTCGCTGCCTGCTCTCTGGCTATATCAACAAGCGCGACCCGAACCAGGGCACCTGCACCAACGCCTGCCGCTGGGAGTACAACGTCCAGGAAGGGAAAGAAGATGATGTTGGCAACATCGTACACAAGTACGAGCCGATTCCGGTGCAAAATGTTGAGCCGACGCTGGGTATCGGCGCACCAACCGACAAAGTGTTTATGATCGAAGAGGCCCAGCGTCCGGGCGAGTATATGACCGCGTTTGAAGATGAGCACGGCACTTACATCATGAACTCGAAAGATCTGCGCGCCATCGCCCATGTAGAACGCCTGACCAAAATGGGCGTGCATTCGCTGAAAATCGAAGGTCGTACCAAATCTTTCTACTATTGTGCACGCACCGCACAGGTTTACCGCAAAGCTATCGATGACGCCGCTGCGGGAAAACCGTTCGATACCAGCCTGCTGGAAACTCTGGAAGGTCTGGCGCATCGTGGCTATACCGAAGGTTTCCTGCGTCGTCATACTCACGACGATTATCAGAACTACGAATACGGTTATTCAGTTTCTGACCGCCAGCAGTTTGTTGGTGAGTTTACCGGTGAGCGCAAGGGGGACCTCGCGGCGGTAGCGGTGAAAAATAAATTCTCCGTTGGCGACAGCCTTGAGCTGATGACGCCGCAAGGCAACATTAATTTTACCCTTGAGCACATGGAAAACGCCAAAGGCGAAGCTATGCCGATAGCACCAGGCGATGGTTATACTGTGTGGCTCCCGGTCCCGCAGGATCTTGAGCTCAATTACGCGCTGCTGATGCGTAATTTCTCCGGGGAAACCACGCGTAATCCCCACGGTAAGTGATTAATTTCGATTATTTTTCCCGGATGGAAAATTCTTAGAAACCGATCACATACAGCTGCATTTATTAAGGTTATCATCCGTTTCGCTGAAAAACATAACCCATAAAATGCTAGCTGTACCAGGAACCACCTCCTTAGCCTGTGTAATCTCCCTTACACGGGCCTATTTTTTATGCATAAGCCCTATCCCTGGTCACCGTCTTCCATTGACCACATCGATAGAATCTCCCTTCATAGCACGATGCCTTTCACGTAACGGCATCGTGCTCGCACAGGTTCCGGCTAAGCACAACCAGAACGCGCATGTTTGACGCTTACCAAAAAATATTCTCACTCTCCACATTTGAATGTCAGACGAGCGACGCCATGTAATCCTGCACCTTCTGTCTTCAGGTCAACTATCTGCATTTTTTTGCCCTGAGTAACACAGAAATGGGCTGCATCATTTTTTACTATATTTTCTGCACCTGATATTCTGCCCCTGGCTAAAGAAGCTTCGGCTTCGGTGTAGTATTGGTTATCGAGTTTACGCTGAATATTACTTTTATATGCAAGACCAAATTTACCGATACTTGTCTCATCATTATGCACAGCACAACCAGACACAATAAAAATACTAATTAATGATATAGCAGCTATCTTTTTCATCTCACCTTCCCCCATTAAATACCAACGACACTCTCTAGTGTTTAAATATAATAATGGCATGATTATTATAATTGAATAGGATTATAATAAATGTTCTGTACAACATTTCCTACATAAGTAGGAATTACGGACATTGAGGCCCTTCAGGGTCTGTCCTTTATACACATCTG
>NZ_SJWV01000869.1:0-249 GCF_004352695.1 Escherichia sp. KCJ4928 | reverse complement strand
CAGCGATTTCCTGCCCAGAGATACGTAATATCTCCACACCATACCCGGTCTGGCTCCGGTACTGCGAACTGACGCTCAAGCAGATTCGGCAGGCTGGTATGCTCCTGACGGGCATTTTTATACTGATCTTACCCAGCAATAGTGGACACGCGGCTAAGTGAGTAAACTCTCAGTCAGAGGTGACTCACATGACAAAAACAGTATCAACCAGTAAAAAACCCCGTAAACAGCATTCGCCTGAATTTCGCA
>NZ_SJWV01000868.1:0-249 GCF_004352695.1 Escherichia sp. KCJ4928 | reverse complement strand
TTGTAATAACCGCTCCTGGATACACCAAATACCTGACACATCGCTTCAATGGGAAATTGTTGTCGCCATTGTTCGATTAACGCGTATTTTTCAGCGACTCCTGTGCAAAATACGCTGTTGCTTTTTTTAATATATCTCGCTCAAGGCGAGCTTCATTTAACGCCTTACGCAGTTGCAGAATTTCAGATTCCAGTTCAGCCACCGTGCGGGAACCAGGAGTACCGAGCCCTTTTCTGGCGGCGGTAACCC
>NZ_SJWV01000867.1:0-251 GCF_004352695.1 Escherichia sp. KCJ4928 | reverse complement strand
AAAACCGGAGATTGCCATCGTACCCCAGAGTCTGCACCGGCTGATTTATGGTCCGGACAAACGGACCACGCCGCCCCTGGATGATGATCTGATAGTGAATTTATGCACCAGTGAACATCTGCTGGTTCATCATCCGATGCTGGAAGGCATTCTCCTGTCTGAATGTGAACGTCTGAGGCAGCGTTCGCTGGCAAATAAACTGATCAGCCTCTTCCGTCAGTTTGGTGGCACGGAGTTGCGCCTCAAACTGG
>NZ_SJWV01000866.1:0-252 GCF_004352695.1 Escherichia sp. KCJ4928 | reverse complement strand
CCAGTTTGAGGCGCAACTCCGTGCCACCAAACTGACGGAAGAGGCTGATCAGTTTATTTGCCAGCGAACGCTGCCTCAGACGTTCACATTCAGACAGGAGAATGCCTTCCAGCATCGGATGATGAACTGTAGTGGTCAAGTAATATTGGCCACGGTTTTACAGTAAAAATGGTATCTGTTCTCTGACTCTTCCGGCGTCAGCCCACCGTTATAATGGTGAGGTCTGACGCTGTTGTAGTAGTTCAATATGTA
>NZ_SJWV01000865.1:0-252 GCF_004352695.1 Escherichia sp. KCJ4928 | reverse complement strand
GCCGTTGCCCGGGCAGAAAATGAAGCGTGTCGTCTCGGCCTGCCCTGCCCGGAACCCTGTGTGGAAGAAGCCATTGAAGGGCTGCGGCAGGACATGCTGAGACTGGGGTTGATATGGGACGAACCTCAGCCAGACCGCGATCGCAGACGTCAGATAAGGACCCGCTGGTCACTCACGGATGACGTGATACCACGCCGCCATGATAACGATGAAGGCTCAGACACTGGTGAAACCACCGAAACCACTGAAACC
>NZ_SJWV01000864.1:0-253 GCF_004352695.1 Escherichia sp. KCJ4928 | reverse complement strand
GCCGCGCATGTTCCTCATCCGTGACCCGTATCGTGAGCATCCTTTCGCGTTTCACCGGTATCATTAAAAACCTCCGACAGACTCCCCACACATGGAGAAACAGAACTGTGACTAAACAGGAAAAACCAGCCCTTAACATGGCCCGCTTTATCAGAAGCCAGACGCTGACACTGCTGGAAAAACTGAATGAACTGGACGCCGACGACCAGGCGGACATCTGCGAAGCCCTTCACGACCACGCCGACGAGCTTTA
>NZ_SJWV01000863.1:0-253 GCF_004352695.1 Escherichia sp. KCJ4928 | reverse complement strand
AAAGTAGCCCGCCCGGAAATTCGCTTTCTGATGCGACTTGCGCTCCGTCTGGGGCGCACCTTATCCGAACTGCGCCACAGCCTGAGTGCGAGCGAGGCGATGATGTGGATGGAGTTCGACAGGATATTGTAGTGGCACACTAAATTTGGCCACCTGATGAAAGGTGATATTCTCACCACAACACAAAACAGGTGACTTAATGAACAAGAAAACCAAACGAACCTTCACCCCTGAGTTCAGGCTGGAATGTGCA
>NZ_SJWV01000862.1:0-253 GCF_004352695.1 Escherichia sp. KCJ4928 | reverse complement strand
TACGCTCCCGGCCCAGCAGGTAATCAACCGGACCACTGCCACCGCCTTTTCCCCTGGCATGAAACTTAACTATCATCCCGTTCTCCCTGTTTACGGACCTCATCCCTCAGCTCACTCAGTTCACGTCCGATGGCCATCAGTGCAGCCACCACATGAACCCGGTCATGCCCCGACCACTGTCCGCTGTTTATCTTCCGGGCTATCTGATTCAGGTTATTGCCGACCGAAGCGAACTGGCGCAACAGCGGCGGTG
>NZ_SJWV01000861.1:0-253 GCF_004352695.1 Escherichia sp. KCJ4928 | reverse complement strand
TAAAGCTCGTCGGCGTGGTCGTGAAGGGCTTCGCAGATGTCCGCCTGGTCGTCGGCGTCCAGTTCATTCAGTTTTTCCAGCAGTGTCAGCGTCTGGCTTCTGATAAAGCGGGCCATGTTAAGGGCTGTTTTTTCCTGTTTAGTCACAGTTCTGTTTCTCCATGTGTGGGGA
Organism: Escherichia sp. KCJ4928; assembly: GCF_004352695.1. NCBI lineage: Bacteria > Pseudomonadati > Pseudomonadota > Gammaproteobacteria > Enterobacterales > Enterobacteriaceae > Escherichia > Escherichia sp. KCJ4928. The sequence continues at coordinate 82 of NZ_SJWV01000861.1, read as the reverse complement.
GTCTGTCGGAGGTTTTTAATGATACCGGTGAAACGCGAAAGGATGCTCACGATACGGGTCACGGATGAGGAACATGCGCGGC
>NZ_SJWV01000860.1:0-255 GCF_004352695.1 Escherichia sp. KCJ4928 | reverse complement strand
AACAACACTGGCCACAGATAATGCAGGAAGTTCGCTCCCCCAAAAATCCTCCCAATAATCTGTACATTGGTGAAGACAGGCAACCTGCATCAGCACCTCAGGATCAATCAATGCGACTCCCCCTCGCTGGTAATGCCCCCAATGAACTGATACCAGCCATCGCCTCTGCCGATAAGGACAATCGTCAGTTGAATCTTCTGCTGGTCCACAGCGCAGATGATCATCTGCAGGGCGTGGTCCGCCTGAACGGCACCC
>NZ_SJWV01000085.1:0-17298 GCF_004352695.1 Escherichia sp. KCJ4928 | reverse complement strand
GTCGATCACTTGACGATTTTATTCGTCTTGAATTGCAATGCGTTTTTATTTTTATTCACAAGCTGTGGATGAATCAGGCGTCACGCGGTAACCCTTTTTCAATCACCCGAACCAGACGCTGTTTTTTCGGCAATTGCACTTCGACTATGCACGCATTTCGTCTCTCTATTTGCTGCGCAATCGCCCACGCTATGTGCTCATCGAGAAGTGGGTGCTCACCTTTACGACTTTCCAGCGCTGTCAAAATCGTTTCATCCCAAGGGGCATTGCCTAATGCTACGGCGATATTACGCAGCCAACGCAGGTGACCAATACGACGAATCGCCGATCCTTCCGTGACTTTTAAAAACTTCTCTTCGCTCCAGGCGAATAACTCAATGAGTTCCGGTGCGTGTAGCGGCTTACGCGGGCTGAAATCCTCTTCTGTGGTGAGTTGTGAATAGCGATTCCACGGGCAGATAAGCTGGCAGTCATCGCAACCGTAAATACGGTTTCCCATTAACGGTCGCAACTCTTCCGGGATCGCCCCTTCAAGTTCGATGGTGAGATAAGAGATACAGCGGCGAGCATCGACGGTATATGGCTCGACGATGGCACCGGTCGGGCAAATCGTCATACAGGCCACGCATTTACCGCATCCTTCCTCGACTGGTTGATCCACGGGCAGCGGAATATCGACCAGCAATTCGCCTAAAAAGAAGAAAGAACCGGCCTCGCGATTGAGGATAAGTGAGTGCTTACCTGTCCAGCCGAGCCCAGCTTTTTCAGCTAACGGGCGCTCGAGAATAGGCGCAGAATCGACAAACGGTCTAAAATTCAGCGAAACACAATGTTGCTGAATCATCTCGCCCAGCTTTTTGAGTCGGTTGCGCAGAAGTTTGTGATAGTCACGGCCCAGCGCATAACGGCTAACATAGCCGAGTTTGGGGTTTTTCAGCGTGCTGGCAAATGCGGCGTTAGCAGGAAGGTAATTCATCCGCACGCTGATCACGCGCAGCGTACCGGGCAATAACTCATGGGGGCGAGCGCGCAGCATACCGTGACGTGCCATCCAGTCCATTTCGCCGTGGTATTGTTTGTCCAGCCATGCTTGCAGTTTGGGCTCGGACTCGCTGAGATCGGTATCGGTAATACCTACCTGCTGAAAGCCCAGTTCCAGCCCCCACTGTTTAATTTTTTGCGCTAACTGATTGAGATCGAGGGGCTCTGACATGACGGACCATACAATGAAGAAAAACCCCGTAAGTATACCACACACCGTCTGGCACGCCGACGATATCCGCCGCGGAGAACGTGAGGCGGCAGATGCGCTGGGGCTTACGCTCTATGAGCTGATGCTTCGCGCTGGCGAAGCCGCATTCCAGGTGTGTCGTTCGGCGTATCCTGACGCCCGCCATTGGCTGGTGCTGTGCGGTCATGGTAATAACGGCGGCGATGGCTACGTGGTCGCGCGGCTGGCCACAGCGGTCGGCATTGAGGTCACGCTGCTGGCCCAGGAGAGCGACAAACCGTTGCCGGAAGAGGCCGCGCTGGCACGCGAAGCATGGTTAAACGCGGGAGGCGAGATCCATGCTTCGAATATTGTCTGGCCCGAATCGGTAGATCTGATTGTTGATGCGCTGCTCGGTACAGGCTTGCAGCAAGCGCCCCGCGAATCCATTAGCCAGTTAATCGACCACGCTAATTCCCATCCTGCGCCGATTGCGGCGGTTGATATCCCTTCCGGCCTGCTGGCTGAAACCGGCGCTACGCCAGGCGCAGTGATCAACGCCGATCACACCATCACTTTTATTGCGCTGAAACCAGGCTTGCTCACTGGAAAAGCGCGGGATGTTACCGGACAACTGCATTTTGACTCACTGGGGCTGGATAGTTGGCTGGCAGGTCAGGAGACGAAAATTCAGCGGTTTTCGGCAGAACAACTTTCTCACTGGCTAAAACCGCGTCGCCCGACTTCGCATAAAGGCGATCACGGGCGGCTGGTAATTATCGGTGGCGATCACGGCACGGCGGGGGCTATTCGTATGACGGGGGAAGCGGCGCTACGTGCTGGTGCTGGTTTAGTCCGAGTACTGACCCGCAGTGAAAACATTGCGCCGCTGCTGACTGCACGACCGGAATTGATGGTGCATGAACTGACGATGGACTCTCTTACCGAAAGCCTGGAATGGGCCGATGTGGTGGTGATTGGTCCCGGTCTGGGCCAGCAAGAGTGGGGGAAAAAAGCACTGCAAAAAGTTGAGAATTTTCGCAAACCGATGTTGTGGGATGCCGATGCATTGAACCTGCTGGCAATCAATCCCGATAAGCGTCACAATCGCGTGATCACGCCGCATCCTGGCGAGGCCGCACGGTTGTTAGGCTGTTCCGTCGCTGAAATTGAAAGTGACCGCTTACATTGCGCCAAACGTCTGGTACAACGTTATGGCGGCGTAGCGGTGCTGAAAGGTGCCGGAACCGTGGTCGCCGCCCATCCTGACGCTTTAGGCATTATTGATGCCGGAAATGCAGGCATGGCGAGCGGCGGCATGGGCGATGTGCTCTCTGGTATTATTGGCGCATTGCTTGGGCAAAAACTGTCGCCGTATGATGCCGCCTGTGCGGGCTGTGTCGCGCACGGTGCTGCAGCTGACGTACTGGCGGCGCGTTTTGGAACGCGCGGGATGCTGGCAACCGATCTCTTTTCCACGCTACAGCGTATTGTTAACCCGGAAGTGACTGATAAAAACCATGATGAATCGAGTAATTCCGCTCCCTGATGAGCAGGCAACATTAGACCTGGGCGAGCGGGTAGCGAAAGCCTGCGATGGCGCAACCGTAATCTATCTGTATGGCGATTTAGGCGCAGGTAAAACCACCTTTAGCCGGGGCTTTTTACAAGCTCTGGGTCATCAGGGTAATGTCAAAAGCCCCACTTATACGCTGGTCGAACCCTATACGCTCGACAATTTAATGGTTTATCACTTTGATTTGTACCGCCTTGCCGATCCCGAGGAGCTGGAGTTTATGGGGATCCGCGATTATTTTGCCAACGATGCCATCTGCCTGGTGGAGTGGCCACAACAAGGTACAGGTGTTCTTCCTGACCCGGATGTCGAAATACACATTGATTATCAGGCACAAGGCCGTGAGGCGCGCGTGAGTGCGGTTTCCTCTGCGGGTGAATTGTTGCTGGCGCGTTTAGCCGGTTAACCTTTGAAAGGTGGCGGGATGATGTATCGCATCAGAAATTGGTTGGTAGCGACGCTGCTGCTGCTGTGCACGCCGGTGGGTGCCGCGACGCTCTCTGATATTCAGGTTTCTAACGGTAATCAACAGGCGCGGATAACGTTGAGTTTTATTGGCGATCCTGATTATGCGTTTAGCCATCAAAGCAAACGCACCGTGGCGCTCGATATCAAACAAACGGGCGTGATTCAGGGACTGCCGTTGTTGTTCAGCGGCAATAATCTGGTGAAGGCGATTCGCTCTGGAACGCCTAAAGATGCACAAACGCTACGGCTGGTGGTCGATCTTACCGAAAACGGTAAAACCGAAGCGGTGAAGCGGCAGAATGGCAGCAATTACACTGTCGTCTTTACGATTAACGCCGATGCGCCGCCACCTCCTCCTCCGCCGCCCGTGGTTGCGAAACGCGTTGAAACGCCTGCGGTTGTCGCACCGCGCGTCAGCGAACCGGCGCGCAATCCGTTTAAAACGGAAAGTAACCGCACTACGGGTGTTATCAGCAGTAATACGGTAACGCGTCCGGCAGCGCGCGCGACGGCTAACACTGGCGATAAAATTATCATCGCTATTGATGCCGGACACGGCGGTCAGGACCCTGGCGCTATCGGCCCCGGTGGTACGCGGGAGAAAAATGTCACCATCGCCATCGCGCGTAAATTGCGTACTTTGCTCAATGACGATCCGATGTTTAAGGGCGTTTTAACCCGTGACGGGGATTACTTTATCTCGGTGATGGGGCGCAGTGATGTGGCACGTAAGCAAAACGCCAATTTCCTCGTGTCGATTCACGCTGATGCCGCACCGAACCGCAGTGCGACTGGCGCTTCCGTATGGGTGCTCTCTAACCGTCGCGCCAACAGCGAAATGGCCAGCTGGCTGGAGCAGCACGAGAAACAGTCGGAGCTGCTGGGTGGGGCGGGTGATGTGCTGGCGAACAGTCAGTCTGACCCCTATTTAAGCCAGGCGGTGCTGGATTTACAGTTCGGTCATTCCCAACGGGTAGGGTATGATGTAGCGACCAGTATGATCAGTCAGTTGCAACGCATTGGCGAAATACATAAACGCCGACCAGAACACGCGAGTCTCGGCGTTCTGCGTTCGCCGGATATCCCATCAGTACTGGTCGAAACCGGTTTTATCAGCAACAACAGCGAAGAACGTTTGCTGGCGAGCGACGATTACCAACAACAGCTGGCAGAAGCCATTTACAAAGGCCTGCGCAATTATTTCCTTGCGCATCCGATGCAATCTGCGCCGCAGGGGGCAACGGCACAAACGGCCAGTACGGTGACGACGCCAGATCGCACGCTGCCAAACTAAGGACGATTGATGCCAATTCAGGTCTTACCGCCACAACTGGCGAACCAGATTGCCGCAGGTGAGGTGGTCGAGCGACCTGCGTCGGTAGTCAAAGAACTGGTGGAAAACAGCCTCGATGCAGGTGCGACACGTATCGATATTGATATCGAACGCGGTGGGGCGAAACTTATCCGCATTCGTGATAACGGCTGCGGTATCAAAAAAGACGAGCTGGCGCTGGCGCTGGCGCGTCATGCCACCAGTAAAATCGCCTCTCTGGACGATCTCGAAGCCATTATCAGCCTGGGCTTTCGCGGTGAGGCGCTGGCGAGTATCAGTTCGGTTTCCCGCCTGACGCTCACTTCACGCACCGCAGAACAGCAGGAAGCCTGGCAGGCCTATGCCGAAGGGCGCGATATGAACGTGACGGTAAAACCGGCGGCGCATCCTGTGGGGACGACGCTGGAGGTGCTGGATCTGTTCTACAACACCCCGGCGCGGCGCAAATTCCTGCGCACCGAGAAAACCGAATTTAACCACATTGATGAGATCATCCGCCGCATTGCGCTGGCGCGTTTCGACGTCACGATCAACCTGTCGCATAACGGTAAAATTGTGCGTCAGTACCGCGCAGTGCCGGAAGGCGGGCAAAAAGAACGGCGCTTAGGCGCGATTTGCGGCACCGCTTTTCTTGAACAAGCGCTGGCGATTGAATGGCAACACGGCGATCTCACGCTACGCGGCTGGGTGGCCGATCCAAATCACACCACGCCCGCACTGGCAGAAATTCAGTATTGCTACGTGAACGGTCGCATGATGCGCGATCGCCTGATCAATCACGCGATCCGCCAGGCCTGCGAAGACAAACTGGGGGCCGATCAGCAACCGGCATTTGTGCTGTATCTGGAGATCGATCCGCATCAGGTGGACGTCAACGTGCACCCCGCCAAACACGAAGTGCGTTTCCATCAGTCGCGTCTGGTGCATGATTTTATCTATCAGGGCGTGCTGAGCGTGCTACAACAGCAACTGGAAACGCCGCTACCGCTGGACGATGAACCCCAACCTGCACCGCGTTCCATTCCGGAAAACCGCGTGGCGGCGGGGCGCAATCACTTTGCAGAACCGGCAGCTCGTGAGCCGGTAGCTCCGCGCTACACTCCTGCGCCAGCATCAGGCAGTCGTCCGGCTGCCCCCTGGCCGAATGCGCAGCCAGGCTACCAGAAACAGCAAGGTGAAGTGTATCGCCAGCTTTTGCAAACGCCCGCGCCGATGCAAAAACCAAAAGCGCCGGAACCGCAGGAACCTGCACTTGCGGCGAACAGTCAGAGTTTTGGTCGGGTACTGACTATCGTCCATTCCGACTGTGCGTTGCTGGAGCGCGATGGCAACATTTCACTTTTATCCTTGCCAGTGGCAGAACGTTGGCTACGTCAGGCACAATTGACGCCGGGTGAAGCGCCCGTTTGCGCCCAGCCGCTGCTGATTCCGTTGCGGCTAAAAGTTTCTGCCGAAGAAAAATCGGCATTAGAAAAAGCGCAGTCTGCCCTGGCGGAATTGGGTATTGATTTCCAGTCAGATGCACAGCATGTGACCATCAGGGCCGTGCCTTTACCCTTACGCCAACAAAATTTACAAATCTTGATTCCTGAACTGATAGGCTACCTGGCGAAGCAGTCCGTATTCGAACCTGGCAATATTGCGCAGTGGATTGCACGAAATCTGATGAGCGAACATGCGCAGTGGTCAATGGCACAGGCCATAACCCTGCTGGCGGACGTGGAACGGTTATGTCCGCAACTTGTGAAAACGCCGCCGGGTGGTCTGTTACAATCTGTTGATTTACATCCGGCGATAAAAGCCCTGAAAGATGAGTGATATCAGTAAGGCGAGCCTGCCTAAGGCGATTTTTTTGATGGGGCCGACGGCCTCCGGTAAAACGGCGTTAGCCATTGAGCTGCGTAAAATTTTACCAGTAGAGTTGATAAGCGTTGATTCTGCCCTTATTTACAAAGGGATGGATATCGGGACGGCGAAGCCGAACGCTGAAGAGTTACTCGCCGCGCCGCACCGATTGCTGGATATTCGCGATCCGTCGCAGGCTTACTCGGCTGCTGATTTTCGCCGCGATGCGCTGGCGGAAATGGCCGATATCACCGCGGCGGGGCGGATCCCACTGTTAGTGGGCGGTACGATGTTGTATTTCAAGGCATTGCTGGAAGGGTTGTCGCCGCTACCGTCGGCAGACCCGGAAGTGCGGGCCAGAATTGAGCAACAGGCGGCAGAGCAAGGTTGGGAGTCATTGCATCGTCAACTTCAGGAGGTAGATCCGGTTGCGGCAGCAAGGATTCATCCAAATGATCCACAAAGGCTTTCCCGGGCACTGGAAGTTTTTTTCATTTCGGGTAAAACTTTAACGGAACTGACGCAAACGTCAGGAGACGCTCTACCGTATCAGGTGCATCAGTTCGCCATCGCCCCGGCGAGCCGTGAACTGCTCCATCAACGCATTGAGCAGCGTTTTCATCAGATGTTGGCTTCAGGTTTTGAAGCAGAAGTCCGGGCGCTTTTTGCCCGAGGAGATTTGCATACGGATTTGCCTTCCATTCGTTGCGTGGGTTATCGCCAGATGTGGTCTTACCTTGAAGGCGAAATCTCATACGATGAAATGGTTTATCGAGGTGTTTGCGCCACGAGACAGTTGGCGAAGCGGCAGATAACCTGGCTGCGTGGTTGGGAAGGGGTTCACTGGCTTGACAGTGAAAAACCAGAACAGGCGCGTGACGAAGTATTACAGGTTGTTGGTGCTATCGCAGGCTGAATGTGTACAATTGAGACGTATCGTGCGCAATTTTTTCAGAATCGAAAGGTTCAAAGTACAAATAAGCATATAAGGAAAAGAGAGAATGGCTAAGGGGCAATCTTTACAAGATCCGTTCCTGAACGCACTGCGTCGGGAACGTGTTCCAGTTTCTATTTATTTGGTGAATGGTATTAAGCTGCAAGGGCAAATCGAGTCTTTTGATCAGTTCGTGATCCTGTTGAAAAACACGGTCAGCCAGATGGTTTACAAGCACGCGATTTCTACTGTTGTCCCGTCTCGCCCGGTTTCTCATCACAGTAACAACGCCGGTGGCGGTACCAGCAGTAACTACCATCATGGTAGCAGCGCGCAGAATACTTCCGCGCAACAGGACAGCGAAGAAACCGAATAAGGTTTCGGGCTGTTTTTTTACACGGGGAGCCAGCGATCCTGCGTTCCCCGCTGATCTATTTAGAGGGTTATACGCTTGTTTGACCGTTATGATGCTGGTGAGCAGGCGGTACTGGTACACATCTATTTTACGCAAGACAAAGATATGGAAGACCTCCAGGAGTTTGAATCTCTGGTCTCTTCCGCCGGTGTCGAAGCATTGCAGGTGATTACCGGTAGCCGTAAAGCGCCGCACCCAAAGTATTTTGTAGGTGAAGGTAAAGCAGTTGAAATTGCGGAAGCTGTCAAAGCGACGGGTGCTTCGGTCGTTCTTTTTGACCATGCCCTGAGCCCGGCGCAAGAGCGTAACCTGGAGCGTTTGTGCGAGTGTCGTGTTATCGACCGCACCGGCCTTATTTTAGATATTTTCGCCCAACGTGCGCGTACCCATGAGGGTAAGTTGCAGGTTGAGCTGGCGCAGCTGCGCCATCTGGCTACGCGCCTGGTGCGTGGCTGGACCCACCTTGAAAGACAGAAAGGCGGGATAGGTTTGCGTGGTCCGGGTGAAACCCAGCTCGAAACCGACCGTCGTTTGTTGCGTAATCGCATCGTGCAGATACAGTCACGCCTGGAAAGAGTTGAAAAGCAGCGTGAGCAGGGGCGGCAATCGCGTATCAAAGCCGACGTTCCTACTGTTTCGCTGGTGGGATATACCAACGCCGGTAAATCTACCCTTTTCAATCGCATCACCGAAGCGCGGGTCTACGCGGCAGACCAGTTGTTTGCCACCCTCGACCCGACGTTGCGGCGTATTGACGTTGCAGATGTCGGTGAAACCGTGTTGGCAGATACCGTAGGGTTTATTCGCCACCTGCCGCACGATCTGGTTGCAGCATTTAAAGCCACGTTACAAGAGACGCGGCAAGCCACATTACTGCTGCACGTCATTGATGCGGCGGATGTGCGTGTACAAGAAAACATCGAAGCGGTGAATACGGTTCTTGAAGAGATCGACGCTCACGAGATCCCAACCCTGCTGGTGATGAACAAGATCGATATGCTGGAAGATTTCGAACCGCGTATTGATCGGGACGAAGAGAACAAACCGATCCGTGTCTGGCTTTCCGCACAGACCGGAGCGGGGATACCACAGCTTTTTCAGGCTTTGACGGAGCGGCTTTCCGGCGAGGTGGCGCAGCATACATTGCGTCTGCCACCGCAGGAAGGGCGTCTGAGAAGTCGTTTTTATCAGCTTCAGGCAATAGAAAAAGAGTGGATGGAGGAGGACGGCAGCGTAAGTCTGCAAGTTCGTATGCCGATCGTTGACTGGCGTCGCCTCTGTAAACAAGAACCGGCGTTGATCGATTACCTGATCTAACGGCGTAGCGTCTGAAGCGTGGAGTCATATCCTCTGGCGTCGAAAGACAACAGGGATCACCGCATAACAAATATGGAGCACAAACATGGCGTGGAATCAGCCCGGTAATAACGGACAAGACCGCGACCCGTGGGGAAGCAGCAAACCTGGCGGCAACTCTGAGGGAAATGGAAACAAAGGCGGTCGCGATCAAGGGCCACCTGATTTAGATGATATCTTCCGCAAACTGAGCAAAAAGCTCGGTGGTCTGGGCGGCGGTAAAGGCACCGGATCTGGCGGTGGCAGTTCATCGCAAGGCCCGCGCCCGCAGCTTGGCGGTCGTGTCGTTACCATCGCAGCGGCAGCGATTGTCATTATCTGGGCGGCCAGTGGTTTCTATACCATTAAAGAAGCCGAACGCGGCGTGGTAACACGCTTTGGTAAATTCAGCCATCTGGTTGAGCCGGGTCTGAACTGGAAACCGACGTTTATCGACGAAGTCAAACCGGTGAACGTGGAAGCCGTGCGTGAACTGGCCGCTTCTGGTGTGATGCTGACGTCGGACGAGAACGTAGTGCGCGTTGAGATGAACGTGCAGTACCGCGTCACCAATCCGGAAAAATATCTGTATAGCGTGACCAGCCCGGATGACAGCCTGCGTCAGGCTACCGACAGCGCCCTGCGTGGAGTTATCGGTAAATACACCATGGACCGCATTCTGACGGAAGGTCGTACCGTGATTCGTAGCGATACTCAGCGCGAACTGGAAGAGACTATCCGTCCGTATGACATGGGTATCACGCTGCTGGACGTCAACTTCCAGGCTGCTCGTCCGCCGGAAGAAGTAAAAGCGGCGTTTGACGATGCGATTGCCGCGCGTGAAAACGAACAGCAATACATTCGTGAAGCAGAAGCGTATACCAACGAAGTTCAGCCGCGTGCGAACGGTCAGGCGCAACGTATCCTCGAAGAGGCGCGTGCGTACAAGGCCCAGACCATCCTGGAAGCTCAGGGTGAAGTGGCGCGCTTTGCTAAACTTCTGCCGGAATATAAAGCCGCGCCGGAAATTACTCGCGAGCGTCTGTATATCGAGACGATGGAAAAAGTGTTGGGTAACACCCGCAAAGTGCTGGTTAACGATAAAGGTGGCAACCTGATGGTTCTGCCGTTAGACCAGATGCTGAAAGGTGGTAACGCCCCTGCGGCGAAGAGCGATAACGGTGCCAGCAATCTGCTGCGTTTGCCGCCAGCCTCTTCCTCCACAACCAGTGGAGCAAGCAACACGTCGTCCACCAGTCAGGGCGATATTATGGACCAACGCCGCGCCAACGCGCAGCGTAACGACTACCAGCGTCAGGGGGAATAACGATGCGTAAGTCAGTTATCGCGATTATCATCATCGTGCTGGTAGTGCTTTACATGTCTGTCTTTGTCGTCAAAGAAGGTGAGCGCGGTATTACGCTGCGTTTTGGTAAGGTACTGCGTGACGATGACAACAAACCTCTGGTTTATGAGCCGGGTCTGCATTTCAAGATACCGTTCATTGAAACGGTGAAAATGCTCGACGCACGTATTCAGACCATGGACAACCAGGCCGACCGCTTTGTGACCAAAGAGAAGAAAGACCTGATCGTCGATTCTTACATCAAATGGCGCATCAGCGATTTCAGCCGTTACTACCTGGCAACGGGTGGTGGCGACATTTCGCAAGCGGAAGTGCTGTTGAAACGTAAGTTCTCTGACCGTCTGCGTTCTGAAATTGGTCGCCTGGACGTGAAAGACATCGTCACCGATTCCCGTGGTCGTCTGACCCTCGAAGTACGTGACGCGCTGAACTCCGGTTCTGCGGGTACAGAAGATGAAGTTACTACCCCGGCAGCGGATAACGCCATTGCCGAAGCGGCAGAGCGCGTAACGGCTGAGACGAAGGGCAAAGTTCCGGTCATCAACCCGAACAGTATGGCGGCGCTGGGTATTGAAGTTGTCGATGTGCGTATCAAGCAGATCAACCTGCCGACCGAAGTGTCTGAAGCGATCTACAACCGTATGCGCGCCGAGCGTGAAGCGGTAGCGCGTCGTCACCGTTCACAAGGTCAGGAAGAAGCGGAAAAACTGCGCGCGACTGCCGACTATGAAGTGACCAGAACGCTGGCAGAAGCTGAGCGTCAGGGCCGCATCATGCGTGGTGAAGGCGATGCCGAAGCAGCCAAACTGTTTGCTGATGCATTCAGTAAAGATCCGGACTTCTACGCATTCATCCGTAGCCTGCGTGCTTATGAGAACAGCTTCTCTGGCAATCAGGACGTGATGGTCATGAGCCCGGATAGCGATTTCTTCCGCTACATGAAGACGCCGACTTCCGCAACGCGTTAATATAACGACTGCGGTACAGGTCAATAAAGCCACCGCATCCTCAGGGATGTCGGTGGTTTTCTTTTTCTATAAGGATAATGAATGAATTCGACAATCTGGCTGGCGCTTGCCCTGGTTTTGGTACTGGAAGGTTTAGGGCCGATGCTTTACCCGAAGGCATGGAAGAAGATGATCTCTGCGATGACCAATTTGCCCGATAATATTTTACGTCGTTTTGGCGGTGGACTTGTGGTTGCGGGCGTTGTGGTCTACTACATGTTGAGGAAAACGATTGGCTGAACAAAAAACAGACTGATCGAGGTCATTTTTGAGTGCAAAAAGTGCTGTAACTCTGAAAAAGCGATGGTAGAATCCATTTTTAAGCAAACGGTGATTTTGAAAAATGGGTAACAACGTCGTCGTACTGGGCACCCAATGGGGTGACGAAGGTAAAGGTAAGATCGTCGATCTTCTGACTGAACGGGCTAAATATGTTGTACGCTACCAGGGCGGTCACAACGCAGGCCATACTCTCGTAATCAACGGTGAAAAAACCGTTCTCCATCTTATTCCATCAGGTATTCTCCGCGAGAATGTAACCAGCATCATCGGTAACGGTGTTGTGCTGTCTCCGGCCGCGCTGATGAAAGAGATGAAAGAACTGGAAGACCGTGGCATCCCCGTTCGTGAGCGTCTGCTGCTGTCTGAAGCATGTCCGCTGATCCTTGATTATCACGTTGCGCTGGATAACGCGCGTGAGAAAGCGCGTGGCGCGAAAGCGATCGGCACCACCGGTCGTGGTATCGGGCCTGCTTATGAAGATAAAGTAGCACGTCGCGGTCTGCGTGTTGGCGACCTTTTCGACAAAGAAACCTTCGCTGAAAAACTGAAAGAAGTGATGGAATATCACAACTTCCAGTTGGTTAACTACTACAAAGCTGAAGCGGTTGATTACCAGAAAGTTCTGGATGATACGATGGCTGTTGCCGACATCCTGACTTCTATGGTGGTTGACGTTTCTGACCTGCTCGACCAGGCGCGTCAGCGTGGCGATTTCGTCATGTTTGAAGGTGCGCAGGGTACGCTGCTGGATATCGACCACGGTACTTATCCGTACGTAACTTCTTCCAACACCACTGCTGGTGGCGTGGCGACCGGTTCCGGCCTGGGCCCGCGTTATGTTGATTACGTTCTGGGTATCCTCAAAGCTTACTCCACTCGTGTAGGTGCAGGTCCGTTCCCGACCGAACTGTTTGATGAAACTGGCGAGTTCCTCTGCAAGCAGGGTAACGAATTCGGCGCAACTACGGGGCGTCGTCGTCGTACCGGCTGGCTGGACACCGTTGCCGTTCGTCGTGCGGTACAGCTGAACTCCCTGTCTGGCTTCTGCCTGACTAAACTGGACGTTCTGGATGGCCTGAAAGAGGTGAAACTCTGTGTGGCTTACCGTATGCCGGATGGTCGTGAAGTGACGACCACTCCGCTGGCAGCTGACGACTGGAAAGGTGTAGAGCCGATTTACGAAACCATGCCGGGCTGGTCTGAATCCACCTTCGGCGTGAAAGATCGTAGCGGTCTGCCGCAGGCGGCGCTGAACTACATCAAGCGTATTGAAGAGCTGACTGGTGTGCCGATCGATATCATCTCTACCGGTCCGGATCGTACTGAAACCATGATTCTGCGCGATCCGTTCGACGCGTAATTCTGGTACGCCTGGCAGATATTTTGCCTGCCGGGCTAACAGTGTGATACATTGCTGTGTCGGTTAAGCCATTACGCTATCCGACACAGTGTTAAATCCTCGCTTTTTTCCTTCCCCGAACTGAAATAAATTAGCGACACAGCTTGTGGCTGGTTTATCATCAATATAAATGTATTTTTTCCCGATTTCCCTTTTGAGGTTGATGTGCAGTTAACGAGTTTCACTGATTACGGATTACGTGCGCTGATCTACATGGCGTCATTGCCAGAAGGGCGGATGACCAGTATTTCTGAAGTGACTGACGTCTACGGCGTCTCCCGTAATCATATGGTCAAAATAATCAATCAACTTAGTCGTGCCGGCTACGTGACTGCTGTTCGTGGAAAAAATGGCGGCATTCGCCTGGGTAAACCGGCGAGTGCGATACGTATTGGTGATGTGGTGCGCGAGCTGGAGCCCTTATCGCTGGTGAATTGCAGCAGTGAGTTTTGCCACATTACACCTGCCTGTCGGTTGAAACAGGCGCTTTCTAAGGCCGTGCAAAGTTTTCTTACGGAACTGGATAACTACACGCTTGCCGATTTGGTTGAAGAGAATCAACCGCTTTATAAATTATTGCTGGTGGAGTGACGAAAATCTTCATCAGAGATGACAACGGAGGAACCGAGATGTCACAAGATCCTTTCCAGGAACGCGAAGCTGAAAAATACGCGAATCCCATCCCTAGTCGGGAATTTATCCTCGAACATTTAACCAAACGTGAAAAACCGGCCAGCCGTGATGAGCTGGCGGTAGAACTGCACATTGAAGGCGAAGAGCAGCTTGAAGGCCTGCGTCGCCGCCTGCGCGCGATGGAGCGCGATGGTCAACTGGTCTTCACTCGTCGTCAGTGCTATGCGCTGCCGGAACGCCTCGACCTGGTGAAAGGTACCGTTATTGGCCACCGTGATGGCTACGGCTTTCTGCGGGTTGAAGGGCGTAAAGATGATTTGTATCTCTCCAGCGAGCAGATGAAAACCTGCATTCATGGCGATCAGGTGCTGGCGCAGCCGCTGGGCGCTGACCGTAAAGGTCGTCGTGAAGCGCGTATTGTCCGCGTACTGGTGCCAAAAACCAGCCAGATTGTTGGTCGCTACTTTACTGAAGCGGGCGTCGGCTTTGTGGTTCCTGACGATAGCCGTCTGAGCTTCGATATCTTAATCCCGCCCGATCAGATCATGGGCGCGCGGATGGGCTTTGTGGTCGTAGTCGAACTGACTCAGCGTCCGACTCGCCGCACCAAAGCGGTGGGTAAAATCGTCGAAGTGCTGGGCGACAATATGGGCACCGGCATGGCGGTTGATATCGCTCTGCGTACCCATGAAATTCCGTACATCTGGCCGCAGGCTGTTGAGCAACAGGTTGCCGGGCTGAAAGAAGAAGTGCCGGAAGAAGCAAAAGCGGGCCGTGTTGATCTGCGCGATTTACCGCTGGTCACCATTGATGGCGAAGACGCCCGTGACTTTGACGATGCAGTTTACTGCGAGAAAAAACGCGGCGGCGGCTGGCGTTTATGGGTCGCGATTGCCGACGTCAGCTACTATGTGCGTCCGCCAACGCCGCTGGACAGAGAAGCGCGTAACCGTGGCACGTCGGTGTACTTCCCTTCGCAGGTTATCCCGATGCTGCCGGAAGTGCTCTCTAACGGCCTGTGTTCGCTCAACCCGCAGGTAGACCGCCTGTGTATGGTGTGCGAGATGACGGTTTCGTCGAAAGGCCGCCTGACGGGCTACAAATTCTACGAAGCGGTGATGAGCTCTCACGCGCGTCTGACCTACACCAAAGTCTGGCATATTCTGCAGGGCGATCAGGATCTGCGCGAGCAGTACGCCCCGCTGGTTAAGCATCTCGAAGAGTTGCATAACCTCTATAAAGTGCTGGATAAAGCCCGTGAAGAACGCGGTGGGATCTCATTTGAGAGCGAAGAAGCGAAGTTCATTTTCAACGCTGAACGCCGTATTGAACGTATCGAACAGACCCAGCGTAACGACGCGCACAAATTAATTGAAGAGTGCATGATTCTGGCGAATATCTCGGCGGCGCGTTTCGTTGAGAAAGCGAAAGAACCGGCACTGTTCCGTATTCACGACAAGCCGAGCACCGAAGCGATTACCTCTTTCCGTTCAGTGCTGGCGGAGCTGGGGCTGGAGCTGCCGGGTGGTAACAAGCCGGAACCGCGTGACTACGCGGAACTGCTGGAGTCGGTTGCCGACCGTCCTGATGCAGAAATGCTGCAAACCATGCTGCTACGCTCGATGAAACAGGCGATTTACGATCCAGAAAACCGTGGTCACTTCGGTCTGGCATTGCAGTCCTATGCGCACTTTACTTCGCCGATTCGTCGTTATCCTGACCTGACGCTGCACCGCGCCATTAAATATCTGCTGGCGAAAGAGCAGGGGCATCAGGGCAACACCACTGAAACCGGCGGCTACCATTATTCGATGGAAGAGATGTTGCAACTGGGTCAGCACTGTTCGATGGCGGAACGTCGTGCCGACGAAGCAACGCGCGATGTCGCTGACTGGCTGAAGTGTGACTTCATGCTCGACCAGGTAGGTAACGTCTTTAAAGGCGTAATTTCCAGCGTCACTGGCTTTGGCTTCTTCGTCCGTCTGGACGACTTGTTCATTGATGGTCTGGTCCATGTCTCTTCGCTGGACAATGACTACTATCGCTTTGACCAGGTAGGGCAACGCCTGATGGGGGAATCCAGCGGCCAGACTTATCGCCTGGGCGATCGCGTGGAAGTTCGCGTTGAAGCGGTTAATATGGACGAGCGCAAAATCGACTTTAGTCTGATCTCCAGTGAACGCGCACCGCGCAACGTCGGTAAAACGGCGCGCGAGAAAGCGAAAAAAGGCGATGCAGGCAAAAAAGGCGGCAAGCGTCGTCAGGTCGGTAAAAAGGTAAACTTTGAGCCAGACAGCGCCTTCCGCGGTGAGAAAAAAACGAAGCCGAAAGCGGCGAAGAAAGACGCGAGAAAAGCGAAAAAGCCATCGGCGAAAACGCAGAAAATAGCCGCAGCGACCAAAGCGAAGCGTGCGGCGAAGAAAAAAGTGGCAGAGTGATCAATACCCTCTTTAAAAGAAGAGGGTTAGATTGCTGACAAAATGCGCTTTGTTCATGCCGGATGCGGCGTGAACGCCTTATCCGGCCTACATAATCACGCAAATTCAATATATTGCAGAGATCATGTAGGCCGGATAAACGTAGTGCATCAGGCAAAACGTAAACAACGAGTACATTAATGAGCGAAATGATTTACGGCATCCACGCAGTGCAGGCCCTGCTGGAGCGCGCCCCTGAACGTTTTCAGGAAGTCTTTATTTTAAAAGGCCGTGAAGATAAACGTCTGTTACCGCTGATTCACGCCCTTGAGTCTCAGGGCGTGGTTATCCAGTTGGCAAACCGCCAATATCTCGACGAGAAAAGCGACGGTGCCGTGCATCAGGGCATTATCGCCCGCGTGAAGCCAGGACGTCAGTATCAGGAAAACGATCTGCCGGATCTGATCGCTTCGCTCGATCAACCGTTCCTGCTGATCCTCGACGGTGTAACCGATCCGCACAACCTCGGCGCGTGCCTGCGTAGCGCGGACGCTGCTGGCGTTCACGCGGTGATTGTGCCGAAAGATCGCTCCGCACAGCTCAACGCTACGGCGAAAAAAGTAGCCTGCGGCGCGGCAGAAAGCGTTCCACTGATTCGGGTGACTAACCTTGCGCGCACCATGCGTATGTTGCAGGAAGAGAATATCTGGATCGTCGGTACGGCAGGCGAGGCGGATCATACACTCTATCAGAGCAAAATGACCGGACGCCTGGCGCTGGTGATGGGCGCGGAAGGTGAAGGTATGCGTCGCCTGACCCGTGAACATTGCGATGAGTTGATCAGCATCCCAATGGCAGGAAGTGTTTCTTCCCTGAACGTTTCGGTTGCAACCGGAATTTGCTTATTTGAAGCGGTTCGTCAGCGCAGCTAGTTCGTCTGAATTATGAAAAGCCATCCAGATTTGGATGGTTTTTTTTTGTCTATAGCTGGTAAGATAATTACGTACTGCAAATATTCATTTTATTAATATTTAAACTAAATCTATATGGAATAATATATGACATGGAATCCGTTGGC
>NZ_SJWV01000859.1:0-255 GCF_004352695.1 Escherichia sp. KCJ4928 | reverse complement strand
CTCCGGACTCGGCAAGCGTCAGGAAAAAAAGAGAGACCGGCCCCCGCAGTGTATTCAGTCTGCAGACATCAATCAGATTCTGGCAGACAAGTGAAACAGCGCCCAGGGCAGACGCTGCCACAAGCCCAAGGGGAGCCTGCGTAATTTGCTGAGCTTCAATAACGGCATCACGAATGAGTGGAGGCAGCGAACTCAGGGGAAACTCATCACAAGGCTGACCGAATGACATAGTAACCTCACTACACACAGATATAA
>NZ_SJWV01000858.1:0-255 GCF_004352695.1 Escherichia sp. KCJ4928 | reverse complement strand
CAGAGGAACGAATCACTCCCCCCTGGCCCGGACTCCCTGAAACAGACGCGTTCATCCGGGGATGTGCTGATATATGGACTTCACTGCCACTGTCTGCTGCCGGATGGCGTTATTCGCTGGCAGAATGCTCGACTGACGGTGGCAGCGGCAATCTTCGCGCATCGTACACCAATACTGCGGGCGCGACAGTGACTGACTTCATCCGGCGCATCAGTGATATGACAGACAGCCGACCGTTTATTGTGATGCCGGAAG
>NZ_SJWV01000857.1:0-255 GCF_004352695.1 Escherichia sp. KCJ4928 | reverse complement strand
ACGGTCCGGCAGTGGCGGATGAGTTCGACAACCCCACCACGGATATCCGGAAGGACAGATGCAGTAAATGCATGCGCGGGTGTGAGATGCGCGGCATGGTGGCTAATTTCGGCGGTTTCCTTTCCATCAATAAACTTTCGCAGTAAATCCCGTTTTATGACACAGACTGAATCAGCGATTCTGGCGCATGCCCGGCGGTGTGCGCCAGCGGAGTCGTGCGGCTTCGTGATAAGCACCCCGGAGGGCGAACGGTAC
>NZ_SJWV01000856.1:0-255 GCF_004352695.1 Escherichia sp. KCJ4928 | reverse complement strand
CCCATGGGCCGGCAGGTACGGAGGCCACCACGCGCGAGACAGCATTGTCAGAGTCCACTTCCGTATCAATGAAGGCAGGTACGCGGGTCAGTGCCGGTATCAGCTGTATCCCTGTACGAGCTGCCGGGGTTGCCAGACTGGCCTCCTGCAGACGTGGTTGTGGTGATGTGCCGGTACCGGGTGGTGAGGCGTGTGAGCTTATCCCGGGAGCACCAGTGGTACCCCACATTGCAGCCGCCACTACCGGGGGGCGGG
>NZ_SJWV01000855.1:0-255 GCF_004352695.1 Escherichia sp. KCJ4928 | reverse complement strand
ATCCTTTGCCGACAACACCATGGCTGAATTCTGCTCCGGGTATATTTATTAATGGGTATTTCTCAGCAGCGCCGAATACGATAGGTTCACTCAGCAGAACACTGACGCTTGATTACACTGAAACAGGGAATCCGGGTAATAATATTGTTACGCTTGCCAGAAAAGCCGGGTATGAGACGTGGTGGATATCAAATCAGGGCTCTTTAGGGCAACATGATACGCTGATTTCTGTCATCGCCGCCAATGCGGATAAAA
>NZ_SJWV01000854.1:0-255 GCF_004352695.1 Escherichia sp. KCJ4928 | reverse complement strand
GGTATAAACGGGGTTTCCGGAGATGACCTTCATAAAGTTGGGGACGGAACGCTTATTATTAATGGCACAGGGAAAAATGAAGGGGGACTGAAGATTGGGGCTGGTACTGTAATCCTTGAACAAAAAGAGAAAAACAACGATTCAACGGCTTTTTCTTCCATTAACATCAGTGGGGGAAACTCGCGCGTTAAACTCTCAGGAGATAATCAGATTATACCTGATAATGTTTCCTGGGGATTCCGGGGTGGATATTTA
>NZ_SJWV01000853.1:0-255 GCF_004352695.1 Escherichia sp. KCJ4928 | reverse complement strand
ATGAATATTGAACCGGATCTGCTGGATGCCATGCTCAGAAAAACCGGCCTGGGCTTCATCTGCGGAGAAACCGGCTCCGGGAAATCCACACTGGCGGCGGCACTGTATCGCCACATTCTGAAAAATTTCCCCGATCGCAAAATAGTGACCTATGAAGATCCGGTGGAATACATTCTGGGCGGAGAGAATGACCTTCTGCCTCCCCATCAGGCCGAAATCGGGCGCGATGTGGAAAGTTTTGCTGCAGGACTTCGC
>NZ_SJWV01000852.1:0-255 GCF_004352695.1 Escherichia sp. KCJ4928 | reverse complement strand
GGCGATAAAACCGATGAATGGCTGCAACCGGCCTGTAATGAAATGTACCGCGTACTCAAAAAAGACGCGCTGATGGTCAGCTTCTACGGCTGGCACCGTATTGACCGCTTTATGGCGGCCTGGAAACACGCCGGATTCAGCGTGGCAGGGCACCTCGTGTTCACCAAAAACTACACATCCAAATCTGCGTATGTCGCGTACCGCCACGAATGCGCTTACATCCTGGCAAAGGGCAGTCCGGCCCGGCCCCGTAAC
>NZ_SJWV01000851.1:0-255 GCF_004352695.1 Escherichia sp. KCJ4928 | reverse complement strand
CCAGATGCCCGTGCTGGATCCCCATCCATAATCCAGCCTTTGCCAGAGTTCTGTGCACATCCAGGCAACTTTCCAGCTCACCATTTCTCGCCATTTCCGGTAAGCGTTCGGCAAAATGACGGCAGGCGTACTGTTTCAGACTCTCCGTTTCTGCCACTTTTTCCGGCCGGATATCAACGTTTATGGCTTCCGGATCATAACGACCGGGTGTCCCCACCTGACTGAAAATATCTGTCGGTACAGGCTGATATTCCC
>NZ_SJWV01000850.1:0-255 GCF_004352695.1 Escherichia sp. KCJ4928 | reverse complement strand
GGCGATAAAACCGATGAATGGCTGCAACCGGCCTGTAATGAAATGTACCGCGTACTCAAAAAAGACGCGCTGATGGTCAGCTTCTACGGCTGGCACCGTATTGACCGCTTTATGGCGGCCTGGAAACGCGCCGGATTCAGCGTGGCAGGGCACCTCGTGTTCACCAAAAACTACACATCCAAATCTGCGTATGTCGCGTACCGCCACGAATGCGCTTACATCCTGGCAAAGGGCAGTCCGGCCCGGCCCCGTAAC
>NZ_SJWV01000084.1:0-17430 GCF_004352695.1 Escherichia sp. KCJ4928 | reverse complement strand
CGGTAGCGGCGTAAAAATCGCGGAAGGGATGAAAAAAACAGCGCCTGACGGCGCTGTGTCTGGCATGCCTGCAATCCGGGAAACCGGACCAGGAAAAAACTTGCAGGCCATAACAGTATCTACGTGAACTCTGCAATATATTGAATTTGCATGCTTTTGTAGGCCGGATAAGGCGTTTACGCCGCATCCGGCATTTCACAACAAGCACTTGTCAGCAATTTGAGAACACGGGAAAAAATTTATCTGTTTTACCGCCCATAAGCCACCGAGACGTTACTTCTCTATAGCTAATTGTTCGCGCAACTCCATTAAAAGGTAGCCCAGTCGATTCTTGCCCTTACCATTACCACCGTCTCCCCAGTAAGCATCGTTTTCCGTATGCTCAACCAGTTTTGCGGGCGCGGTTGCCAGCAAGAGCGCACGCAGTTCTGGATGCTGTTCGAATTTAGCGCGAAGTGCTTTTCGCATCACCTGTTCTTTGACCGACTCCCAGTTTTTACGCAGAGGCTTAGAACGATCGCGCCCCATGCGTGCGGCGACCATAGGGGAAGAAACCCGACGGATCTCTTCGCGGTATTTTTCATCAAGGAATTTTTGTGCCTGAAAATAGTGTTCTGAGGTGGGCCAGGTTTTCCCGTCAACCTTGATGGGCCAGGCGGCAAAGTTAGAAAAATCACCGTAGTCATCGCTGGTGCTGTAGAAATTTATGATGGTGTCTTGCATGACGTGTTGGATCCTTTGTGCTCGAACGGGCATTAAACCGCATTATGTTGGTGGTTATTGCGAGCCGCTTTCCAGAAACAGAAAAACCATTACCCCTGAAAACCGAAAAATGCCACAATATTGGCTGTTTATACAGTATTTCAGGTTTTCTCATGGCATTAACCGCCGCGCTTAAAGCGCAAATTGCCGCCTGGTATAAGGCGCTTCAGGAACAGATCCCCGACTTTATTCCCCGTGCGCCGCAGCGGCAGATGATTGCGGACGTCGCCAAAACGCTGGCCGGAGAAGAAGGGCGGCATCTGGCGATTGAAGCCCCCACCGGCGTTGGGAAAACGCTCTCCTATTTGATCCCCGGCATCGCCATTGCCCGCGAAGAGCAAAAAACGCTGGTGGTGAGTACCGCCAACGTGGCGTTGCAGGATCAGATTTACAGCAAAGATTTACCGCTGCTGAAAAAGATCATTCCCGATCTTAAATTCACTGCCGCTTTTGGGCGTGGGCGCTACGTTTGCCCGCGTAATCTGACGGCGCTCGCCAGCACTGAGCCCACGCAACAGGATCTGCTGGCGTTTCTTGACGACGAACTGACGCCAAATAATCAGGAAGAGCAAAAACGTTGTGCGAAGCTGAAGGGCGATCTCGACACTTATAAATGGGATGGTCTGCGCGATCATACTGATATCGCTATAGATGACGATCTCTGGCGTCGTTTAAGTACCGACAAAGCCAGCTGCCTCAACCGCAACTGTTACTACTATCGTGAATGCCCGTTTTTTGTTGCTCGTCGGGAGATTCAGGAAGCGGAAGTGGTGGTGGCAAACCATGCGCTGGTGATGGCGGCGATGGAAAGCGAAGCCGTACTACCTGACCCGAAAAATCTGCTGCTGGTGCTGGACGAAGGTCATCACCTGCCAGATGTGGCCCGGGATGCGCTGGAGATGAGTGCCGAAATCACCGCGCCCTGGTATCGACTACAGCTGGACTTGTTCACGAAACTGGTCGCTACCTGCATGGAGCAGTTTCGCCCGAAGACCATCCCACCGCTGGCGATCCCTGAACGTTTGAATGCGCATTGTGAAGAGTTGTATGAGCTTATCGCCTCGTTAAACAACATTCTCAATCTCTACATGCCTGCCGGGCAGGAGGCAGAGCACCGTTTTGCGATGGGCGAACTGCCTGATGAAGTGCTGGAGATCTGCCAGCGGCTGGCAAAACTCACCGAGATGCTGCGTGGTCTGGCGGAGTTATTTCTTAACGATTTAAGTGAGAAAACCGGCAGCCACGATATTGTGCGTCTGCATCGGTTGATTTTGCAGATGAACCGCGCGTTGGGGATGTTCGAGGCGCAAAGCAAACTCTGGCGGCTGGCGTCTCTGGCGCAATCTTCCGGTGCGCCGGTGACCAAATGGGCGACGCGGGAAGAGCGCGAAGGGCAGCTGCATCTCTGGTTTCACTGCGTGGGGATACGTGTCAGCGATCAGCTGGAAAGGCTGCTGTGGCGCAGTATTCCGCACATTATTGTCACCTCCGCAACCTTGCGTTCGCTGAACAGTTTTTCGCGTTTGCAGGAGATGAGCGGGCTGAAAGAGAAAGCGGGCGACCGTTTTGTGGCGCTGGATTCCCCCTTTAACCACTGCGAACAGGGCAAAATTGTTATTCCCCGGATGCGCTTTGAGCCTTCCATCGACAACGAAGAGCAGCATATTGCCGAAATGGCGGCCTTTTTCCGTGAGCAGGTGGAGAGCAAAAAACATCTCGGTATGTTGGTACTGTTTGCCAGCGGACGGGCGATGCAGCGCTTTCTCGACTATGTGACGGATTTACGCCTGATGCTGCTGGTGCAGGGCGATCAGCCGCGTTATCGCTTAGTTGAACTGCACCGCAAACGCGTTGCCAACGGTGAGCATAGTGTGCTGGTGGGCTTACAGTCATTTGCCGAAGGGCTTGATTTGAAAGGTGATCTGCTCAGCCAGGTGCATATCCACAAAATCGCTTTTCCGCCCATCGACAGCCCGGTGGTGATCACCGAAGGGGAATGGCTGAAAAGCCTCAACCGCTATCCGTTTGAGGTGCAAAGCCTGCCGAGCGCCTCGTTTAACCTGATTCAGCAGGTTGGGCGACTGATTCGAAGCCACGGTTGCTGGGGCGAAGTGGTTATCTACGACAAACGCTTGCTGACCAAAAATTATGGCAAGCGACTACTGGATGCATTACCGGTATTTCCGATAGAGCAACCGGAAGTCCCTGAAGGTATAGTTAAAAAGAAAGAAAAAACGAAATCCCCACGCCGTCGGCGGCGTTAATGATGTGAGTCAGGTAAGGAGTCGTAAATGGACTATCGCAAAATCATTAAAGAGATCGGGCGCGGGAAAAACCACGCGCGCGATTTAGACCGGGATACTGCGCGCGGTCTGTATGCCCATATGCTCAATGGTGAAGTCCCTGACCTTGAGTTGGGCGGCGTATTGATTGCGCTACGTATCAAAGGGGAAGGGGAAGCAGAGATGCTCGGCTTTTACGAAGCCATGCAAAATCACACCATCAAGCTGACGCCGCCTGCAGGCAAGCCGATGCCGATTGTCATCCCCAGTTACAACGGCGCGCGTAAACAGGCCAACCTGACGCCGTTGTTGGCGATTCTCCTGCACAAACTCGGTTTTCCTGTGGTGGTTCACGGGGTTAGCGAAGATCCAACCCGCGTGCTGACTGAAACCATTTTTGAATTGATGGGTATTACGCCAACGTTGCACGGCGGGCAGGCGCAGGCGAAGCTCGACGAACATCAACCGGTGTTTATGCCAGTCGGCGCGTTTTGCCCGCCGCTGGAAAAACAACTGGCGATGCGCTGGCGGATGGGCGTGCGTAACAGTGCACATACCCTGGCGAAACTGGCGACGCCATTTGCCGAAGGTGAGGCGCTGCGTCTTTCCAGCGTTTCGCATCCGGAATACATTGGACGCGTCGCGAAGTTCTTTAGCGATATCGGCGGGCGGGCGCTACTAATGCATGGTACTGAAGGTGAAGTGTATGCTAATCCGCAGCGCTGCCCGCAGATCAATCTCATTGACCGTGAAGGGATGCGGGTACTGTATGAAAAACAGGACCCTGCTGGTAGCGAGTTACTGCCACAAGCAAAAGATCCGGAAACCACGGCGCAGTGGATTGAGCGTTGCCTTGCTGGCAGCGAACCGATTCCCGAATCGCTGAAAATCCAGATGGCTTGCTGCCTGGTGGCTACGGGTGAAGCGGCAACTATCAGCGACGGCCTGGCGCGCGTTAATCAGGCATTTTAATTCTTTTCTCAGCCGGATGAGCCATGTCATCCGGCTTTTACCCCACCGCAATATGAAATTCCTGCATCTTTATTGACCTTCCCACGCCCGGCGTGCAGCATAAAAAAACAACAAACACATAACATAAACAGGAGTTAACCATGGAAAGTGGTCATCGCTTTGATGCTCAGACGCTGCACAGTTTTATTCAGGCTGTATTTCGTCAGATGGGTAGCGAGGAACAAGAAGCGAAATTAGTGGCCGATCATTTAATCGCGGCAAACCTGGCAGGGCATGATTCTCATGGTATTGGCATGATCCCAAGCTATGTGCGTTCCTGGAGTCAGGGGCATCTGCAAATTAACCATCATGCCAAAATCGTTAAAGAGGCGGGGGCGGCAGTCACGCTCGATGGCGATCGCGCATTCGGTCAGGTCGCGGCACACGAAGCGATGGCGCTGGGGATTGAGAAAGCGCATCAGCACGGTATTGCTGCCGTGGCGCTACATAACTCGCATCATATCGGCCGTATCGGTTACTGGGCGGAGCAGTGTGCAGCGGCGGGGTTTGTCTCTATCCACTTTGTTAGCGTGGTCGGTATTCCAATGGTCGCACCGTTCCACGGTCGCGACAGCCGCTTTGGCACCAATCCGTTCTGTGTGGTTTTCCCTCGTAAAGATAATTTCCCGCTGTTGCTTGATTACGCCACCAGCGCCATTGCATTTGGCAAAACCCGCGTCGCCTGGCATAAAGGCGTCCCCGTGCCGCCAGGTTGCCTGATTGACGTTAACGGCGTGCCGACGACCAATCCGGCGGTAATGCAGGAGTCGCCGTTGGGTTCGCTGTTGACCTTTGCCGAACATAAAGGCTACGCCCTTGCAGCGATGTGTGAAATTCTTGGCGGGGCGCTTTCCGGCGGTAAAACGACGCATCAGGAAACGTTACAAACCAGTCCCGATGCCATTCTTAACTGCATGACCACTATCATCATCAACCCGGAACTCTTCGGCGCGCCGGATTGTAACGCGCAGACCGAAGCCTTTGCCGAGTGGGTGAAAGCCTCGCCGCATGATGATGATAAGCCGATTTTGCTACCGGGCGAGTGGGAAGTGAACACGCGTCGCGAACGGCAGAAGCAGGGGATTCCACTGGATGCGGGAAGCTGGCAGGCCATTTGTGATGCAGCGCGGCAGATTGGTATGCCGGAAGAGACGTTGCAGGCTTTCTGTCAGCAGTTAGCCAGCTAAAAAAAAGCCCGTCCAGTGGCGGACGGGCAAACAAGGGTAACATAGGATCAATGAAGGTTAGAGCATATGCGTCTGTCGGCAAACAGACAGGGAAATACTTGTGCTGGACGTAGCGTAAACGCCTGATCCGTCCAACGGTTCGGATTTTGTAGGCCTGATAAGACGCGGTAGCGTCGCATCAGGCATCTGTTGCCGGATGCGGCGTAAACGCCTTATCCGTCCTACGAATTACTTATAAATTACCGCAGTACCGCTTAATTTATTGTTGTTGGTGGCGGAAGTGATGCTGTATCCACTGGCACCGGCTGCCGCGGCTTTCTCAGCCAGTTTCGCTTCCAGGGCATCGAGGGTGGATGCGCCATCGGCAGAAACCACGCCGATTTTATTCATGTTCTGTGCCTGGGATGCCGTTACCGGTTCCGCGGCAAACACGCCAAATGACAGAGTTGAAAGAGCCATAGCAGCAACAACAGTATTGATAGTTTTCATAATTAATCTCTCGCAGGTGATTTTTGTATAAGTGACGTTGTTTCGTCGATGTGATGAGTATCACGTTTTTTTACGAGAGATAAAATCGAAGAGAATTGACCGCCTTGTTCAAATAAATTGATTGATATCTAACATACTGATAAACCATTTATTTGTTGTACTTATGGACTTGTTTTATGCCGCGTGGCAGTCACAGCAGCGTTAAAGGCACGGAATGCCACGCAAAATACAAATTATACTCGCTATGCATCTCGCCAGTTGTAGTTAACGTAACTGGCTGTCTTTCGAACCTCTGCGATTATATCCTGTATACGCTGGTTTTTGTAAATCTTTCTCCTGCTGACAATGAATGCATAAGCGCACGCCAGGAATGGCTTCCCGACGGGCTTGCGGGATGGGGGCACCGCACTCTTCACATTCATCCAGGCTTTCGCCACGCGGAATTTCACCCCGAGCGCGGGCAATCGCATCTTCAATTGTACTGTTGATCTGTTCGTTGACGGCGTCATCGTTAGTCCAACCGGATGCCATATCGTCCTCCCCATATCAATGCTTGTACAGTTAAGTGTAGCTAATCCAGGGACGAACTTGGGCAGTTCAAGCATCAGATCTCCGACCATTCCCGCAGCAGATTATGATAAAGATTAAGCAGCGACAGGATCTCTTCACTTTCGCCGTAGCGGCTTTTCAGCGACTGAATATTGTTGTCCAGTTCAAACAGCATGGCGCGCTTTTTATCATCACGGATCATCGACTGGATCCACATAAATGATGCCACTCGTACGCCGCGGGTTACGGGTGTCACGCAATGCAGGCTGCTGGAGGGATACAACACGAGATCGCCTGCCGGGAGTTTTACCCGATGTTGTCCGAAGGTGTCATTAACGACCAGTTCGCCGCCGTCGTAGCTTTGTGGATCGCTTAAAAACAGCGTGGCAGAAAGGTCAGTACGCATCCAGCCGTTTTGTGGATGGCTGCGTACTGCGCCATCCATATGGAAACCATAGGTTTCATTGTTCTGATAGCGATTAAACAGCGGCGTGGAAAGGGTACGCGGCAAGGCCGCGGCAAAGAACAAAGCATGTTGGTTAACCGCGTTCAGCACCTCATTTTGCAGGGCGGCGTATAACGTGCTGCGGGTGTCGACCTGTTGATTGTTCTTAACTTGCGCACCTTGTGCGCCGGTGGTGACGCGTCCATCCACCCATTCGGCTTGTTCCAGTTGTTCGCGAAACCGGGCGACGTCCTGTGGCGATAACACGCCGGGAATGTGGTACATCATACAAGTTCTCCAAAAAGTGGGGCCTGCGCCCCACATCTGAATCAGAAATGCATATTGGCTGTGAGCAAGAAGGTTCTTGGCTCGCCCGGGTGATAACGGTAGCCGCTCTTGTTGATTGAGGCGACGTAATCAGTATCAAACAGGTTGTAGACGTTTAGCTGGAAGTCGAGATTGCGATTAACCCGATACCCCAGTTTGGCATCGGCGACCCAGTAACCTTCGGTAAATGCTGGCGTTCCCACCGCGCCGTCTGAACCTTTATGCATACTGCCGATATAGCGTGCGCCCGCGCCAACAGAGATATCGTCGGTTGCCTGATATTGGCTCCATAAGGTGAAGGCGTGCTCCGGGGTATACGGCAGCGATGAGGAACCATCCTGGGCAACATCTTTGCCGTTTTTGATGGTTGCTTTTTGCTGGGTATAGCCGCCAATCACCTGCCACGCGGGAGTGATATTCCCGGCCACGGATATCTCATAGCCTTCGACGCGTTTCTTACCGTATTGCGAGTAAGTTCCGTCATCATTTTGCTCAACTTCATTTTCGATATCAGTACGGAACAGCGCGGCGGTGAGCAACAGACGTTTATCCAGAACCTGCCATTTGGTGCCAATCTCGCTGGTGTTGGCTTTTTGCGGTTTAAAATCGGTGCGGTTGGCACTGTTACCGCTGCCAGACTGCGCAAGGGCGAAGTTGTTGCCGCCCGGAGGCTGCTGGGAAACGGCATAGTTAATATAGACATTACCGTTTTCCGTCAGGTGATACAGCGCCCCGGCTTTCCAGTTCACCAGATTGCCCGACTTGGCGGTGTCGACGGTGGTGACCGGAGAACCTTTTGCCACACCAGCTGGGCAGGTGATGGCACCGCGTCCGCTGCCGCCGCAGGCGGTGGCACTGTCATATTCAGTATGATAATTATCCAGACGGATCCCGCCGTTCAGCTCAAAATCACGGGTGATTTGCAGCGTATCGAAGGCGTAAATTGCGAAGGTATCCGTCTGACCATTGGCGTTTGCGCCGTTGCGCGTCAGGCCGCCGGGATGAATGCTGCTGTCAGGATGATAAATATTTACCGCGGGTAACGTCACCGGATTAACGCCGTAGTTAGTCTGCGTTTCACGGGTAAATTCCACGCCGGTACTGACATCATGACCGATAGAACCGGTATAGAACGTCGAGGTCAGGTTGGTCTGGTTGGTGAGAATTTTATTACTCACATCTTTGGTATTCGCCGTGCGTGACCAGGTCCAGCTATTCACATCGCTGGTGGGCTGAGTAATATTCGACGCCCCGCCCATAATCGCCGTCATCAGGTAATCCTGCTTTACGCGCGACCAACGGGTAGTATTGCGAATGGTGGTGTTATCGTTGATGTCGTGCTCAAAACGCATGGTGGCGGTGTCGGTGGTCGAATCGTCGTAATCGGAATCCGTGCCGTAAAAGTTATGAGTATCAACTTTTCCGGAATGATTCAGAGCCGCTGTTCCCGCAGATGGGGCAGAATAACCCGGCAAACCGATGGTCGGAATGCCGCCGTCTGGCGTGTTGTGCTGGGTGACATGCAGATAATTAAGATACAAACGATTCGCTGTACCAAGGCCAAAAGCGATAGAAGGGGCGACGCCGTAACGCTCATTTTTGACTTTGTCGCGTCCGGCATCGTGCGTTTTTTCGCCCATCACATTCAGGCGCACCGCAGTGGTATCACCAATGACCTGATTGACGTCCAGCGTGCCGCGGCGGAACCAGGCGCTGCCAATACTGGCGGAGGCGTCAATGCCGGAATCATTGCGCGGCTGCTTGCTGATCATATTGATCGAGCCCGTCGGCGCGCTGCGCCCGTAGTCGGTGCCGGAAGGCCCTTTAATCACTTCGACCTGCTCAGTATTGAAGGTGTCGCGCGAGACGCTGCCGATATCGCGAATGCCATCAATATAAATACTGTTAGAGGTATCAGCACCGCGCATATAAATGGCGTCGCCAGTGGTGGAGTTACCGTTCTCACCCGCAAAAAACGCACCCACGCCGGGGACGTTTTTGAGCGCGTCGGTAAGGTTGGTTGCGCCCTGATCTTTAATCACTTGTTCAGAAATCACCGTCATCGTGCGGGTAGTATCCGCTACCGGACGCGAGAATTTCGGATCGGCAGATTGTTGTGGCGCATAAAGCGAAGGCGTTGATGCTTCGACAACCAGCGTGTCATCCGCGTTAGTTTGCCCTTCGGCGGCGAGTGCCTGAGCCACAGGCGTGATGCCAATACAAAGACCGGCAAAGAACGTGAGCGAATGAAATTGTCTGGCAGGGAAATTGCGATTGTTTTCCATTTTGCAGGTGACTTTTTCTTATATGTTGAAATTTTCACTGCCACGAGAAAGCATCTCTGCGGATGCGATGCCACTGTTAATCCCGTGATAGTGTTCGTGCAAGTGATAATAATTTTGATAAGCATTATCACTTGGCGCGATTTTCTATCACCCATTGCGCGAAAAAGAAATACATTTATTTACATTGAGTTCATATTTGATGTTTTTTGATTACAAAACAGGCGAAAACTGCATCCAGAGGCGAATGCAGTTACGTTGGTGGGGTTATTTGTAGATGGTTGCAGTACCGAACATCTGGTCATTTCCGCCTGCGGAATTAATGACATAACCTTTCGCGCCTTGCTCGCGCGCTTTTTCTGCCAGTTTATCCTCCAGATCGCTTAGGTTTGATGCGCCAGTTGCCGAAACGGTACCGGCGGGCCGTAGCTGACCGCTGTCCAGGTTACTCATCGGTTGCGCGGCATAAGCCGTGAGAAAGATTCCGCTCAGGACGGTGGCAATCAGTAGTGTGAGGCACTTTTTCATAATGACATCCTCATAAATACAACGGGTAGTGCCTGATAAGTGTAGGTCGCCTGGGCGATGAAAATGACGCAAAAAATTGACAGAGGTGTGCTTATTTTTTGAACGATATATTTTTACAAAATAAGACAAATCAATGACATGCATAATGCTGATTTTTATGATGAATTGCCATAAACCATAGCCATGTTAAGGTTTTGGGGAATGATAAACGCAGCCAGATATTTACCCTGTCGCGTTATGTGGGTATCTTACGCCGCTGCTTAAAGGAGAATGCTATGTCCGCCCAGAAACCGGGGTTGCATCCGCGCAACCGTCATCACAGCCGCTACGATCTCGCCACGCTTTGTCAGGTCAATCCTGAACTCAGGCAATTCCTCACGCTTACACCCGCAGGGGAGCAAAGCGTAGACTTTGCCAATCCGCTGGCGGTGAAGGCGCTCAATAAGGCATTGCTGGCCCATTTTTACGCCGTAGCGAACTGGGATATCCCGGACGGTTTTCTCTGCCCGCCAGTACCGGGCCGGGCGGATTATATTCATCACCTTGCCGATTTACTGGCAGAAGCAAGCGGAACAATTCCAGCTAATGCCAGCATTCTGGATATCGGCGTTGGTGCGAACTGTATTTATCCGCTGATTGGCGTACATGAATATGGCTGGCGTTTTACCGGTAGTGAAACCAGCAGTCAGGCGTTAAGTAGTGCGCAGGCGATCATCAGTGCTAATCCGGGGCTTAACCGCGCCATTCGTCTGCGTCGGCAAAAAGAGAGTGGGGCGATTTTTAACGGCATCATCCATAAAAACGAGCAATACGACGCGACCTTGTGTAACCCGCCATTCCACGATTCCGCCGCTGCGGCACGGGCAGGTAGTGAGCGTAAACGCCGTAACCTGGGGCTGAACAAAGACGATGCACTGAACTTTGGCGGCCAGCAACAGGAGTTGTGGTGTGAAGGTGGTGAAGTCGCCTTTATCAAAAAGATGATTGAAGAGAGCAAAGGCTTCGCGAAGCAGGTGATGTGGTTTACCTCGCTGGTTTCTCGTGGTGAAAACTTACCGCCGTTGTATCGTGCTCTGACGGACGTGGGCGCGGTGAAGGTGGTTAAAAAAGAGATGGCCCAGGGGCAAAAGCAGAGTCGCTTTATTGCCTGGACCTTTATGAACGACGAGCAGCGCCGCCGTTTTGTTAATCGCCAACGTTAAAGCGTTGGCTCCCCCGGCGGCAGCGGTTCAGCCGGGGCCGCGCCCGGAGCAGGCAGCACCTGATAAGTCTGCACTGGCGCGCGAACACCTGCCAGGTCGAAATGCTTTTTCACCTGGCTGTCGAGGGCAAAGCGGACCGTCCACTGTTTGAGTGGCAGCGTGGTGAACGAAACACGCAGTGTAAACGCGGTATTGCTTAAGCCGACAATCCCGGCAAAGTTTGGTTCACCAATAACCAGCCCGCGAATTTCTTCGTTTTCCATCAATTCCGCTACCGCATCTTTCAGTGCCTGATTGGCTTTATCAGCATCTTCATGGCGATCAACATCGTAGTTTGCCACCACCGAACCAATGCCGCGGACGAAGTTAGCAAAGGTGGTTATCGAAGACCAAGGAATGATGTGATACGCCCCGGTATCCTGACGCACGCCCACGGAGCGAATCGACATCCGTTCCACAGTGCCGGTCAACGGCCCGATAGTAACCAAATCTCCAGTGTTCATGCCGTTTTCAAACTGAATAAATACCCCGGTGATAATATCTTTCACCAGCGTTTGCGAACCAAACGAGATAGCCAGACCTAATGCCCCGGCACCTGCCAGCAATGGCGCGATATTGACGCCGATTTCCGACAACACAATCATGATGGTGATGGTACTGATAATCACCGCCAGCGCGTTACGGAACAGCGTCAGCAGGGTACGCGTACGGGCGCTGGGTAGCGGGCGGCCATGAATATCCGAAGCCAGCCGGTTTTCGATCAAACTGGCGAGCACCGTCCAGCCAACCGCCGAGAAAAAAAGAATAAGTGCGATACGGATCAGGATATCTACGGTTTTCTGCCCCGCGCCGTTTTGCAGCCAGTTCCAGAAATCGAACAATCCCCATGCGCTCAACAGCAACATTACCGCCACGCAGACGGTCAGAATACGCGCCGTTTTCAGCGCCGCCGAAAGCCAGCCATTCAGCCGTTTTTGCAACTCTGGATAGTTACGCTGAGTATGTGGCGAGAGAGTGATGGTTTTTGCCAGCCAGCGGGAAAACATACCGGAAACAAACGCTGCAATACCAATAATCGCCAGGCTGCGCACCGTTGCACCCATCATAAATTTCAGGCTGTTGCCCGGATCGAACAACGAAAAGAAAAACAGCACGATAAAATAGGCGCTTGCCAGCCAGTGCCACACCAGCGCAAAGGCGCGGATAAACAGGCTGAAAAAGGCCAGCGAATGCTCCGCAAAGTTGAGCAAATGCTGGGTAATCTCTTTTTTATTACGAAAGATCAGGTACAACGCCCAGACGGTCATGCACAGCATAATGATGACGTTCGCCAGCGCACCTATCTGTACATTCACCTGATTAGAGATAATCGGCACGGCCACAATCAGGCCATAACCTATCAAACTGCTTAACCAGCTCAGGCGACGACTCCAGTAACGGGCGCTCTCGTCCTGAATCGTGAACGGGCGCAGTTCAGCCACGTTTGGGCAAAAAATCAGGCGTAGTACGGCTTTGAAAAATTCAATCAGGGCAAAGGCGTTGAGAAACAAACTTTGTTGGAAAGCGATGGTGCGACTGCCCGCATTCAGGTTGTCGCTTAATACCTGGCCGACAAACAATGTCAGTGCCAGTAACAGTAGGTCGATAATAAACGCCCCGATAATCATCGCCGGAAGCTGCAGCCAGTTGCTGCGTTCGCGATTTTTTTGCCGCGCCCACTGGCCCATTTTGCGATACAGCGGCAGTGCGCACAGACGAATCAGCCAGTAAAAACCAAACACTAATACCGCTAACATTGAAAAATGGGTCAACGCATTGCTGAAGGTTTGTGGATTAAACGGCTTATGCGGGGAGCCGGTGATATTGCGATAAAGTTGTCCGAAACGGGCGGAAAGGGCTTCACCATAATGGCGGCTGACTTCGGTGACCTTTTGCAGCACGGTTTGCTCTTCAACCAGCGTCGGCGGCACGATCTTCGGGACCGGTTCCGCAGGGGGCGTCGCGGCGACAGTACGCAACTGGTCGATCAATTCTTTACGCGAGGTGTCGTTATCCAGCACATCCGCCAGTGCGCCATAGGCCGCTTTTTTTTGTTCGATATCCGGTTCCGGGGCCGGTTCAGTCGTTGAGTCCGTTGTCGTTGTGGTTGTAACGCCGGGTATGGATACCGCGTGGGCAGGTGCGCCCAGCAGGCAGAAGAGGATGAACAGGATCCACCGCATGACTCCTCCAGTGAGAAAACAGAGCAAAAAGATAAGTATAGATGCTGGGGGAGGGGCGATTTTAAATGAGAGGAATCTGGTGTGCCTCCCTTTCGGGTGAAAGGGAGGCAGAGAAGTTAAGAGACGTGCTGCAAAAATTCCTGCAAGCGCTGGCTCGGCGGGTTCTTGATCAATACCTGCGGATCGCCATCTTCCGCAATCCGGCCTTTGTCGATAAAGATCAGCCGCGAAGCTACTTTCTCGGCAAAACCGATTTCGTGGGTCACGATCACCATCGTCATCCCTTCTTCAGCCAGATCCTGCATAACCTTCAGCACTTCATGGCGCAGTTCCGGGTCAAGAGCGGAAGTCGGTTCATCAAACAGCATCATTTTCGGCTTCACCGCCAGCGCGCGGGCAATCGCCACACGCTGCTGTTGACCACCAGAAAGTTCGGAAGGGTAGTGATGTGCACGTTCTGCCAGACCGACTTTCGCCAGCAGCTCACGCGCCAGTTTTTCCGCCTCTTCTTTGTTCGCGCCACGCACGCGTAGCGGACCAAACATGACGTTTTCCAGCGCCGTCAGATGCGGGAAGAGGTAAAACTGCTGGAACACCATACCCGCTTCCTGGCGAATCAGGCGCTCGTCAACTTTCGGATCGTTAACCTTCAGGCCATCGACAATCAGATCGCCGGAGGTGATTTCTTCCAGTTTGTTGATGCAGCGCAGCAGGGTCGATTTACCGGAACCGGACGGCCCGATAATCACCACGACTTCGCCCTGAGCAATGTTCAAATCGATATTGTGCAGCACCTGGGTTGGACCAAAATGCTTGGAGACGTTTTTAAATTCAATCACAGGATTTTCATCCTTCTTTCCAGACGACGCAGAATAAAGCTCAGCACCAGGGTAATAATCAGATAGAACACCGCCACGGCGCTCCAGATCTCAAGGGCGCGGAAGTTACCGGCAATAATTTCTTGCCCCTGACGGGTCAGTTCCGCCACGCCGATAACAATAAACAGCGAGGTGTCTTTAATGCTGATGATCCACTGGTTACCCAGCGGCGGCAGCATACGACGCAGTGCCAGCGGTAAAATGACGTAGCGAATGGTTTCCCAACGTGAAAGACCGAGCGCCAGTCCTGCTTCACGAAAACCTTTGTGAATAGACAGCACCGCACCACGCGTGATTTCCGCAATGTACGCGCCGGAGTTGATCATGATGGTGACCACCGCCGCAGTAAATGGGTCGATGCGTAAGTCGTTAAACGCCATCGGCAGGGCGAAATAGATAAACATCACCTGGACGACGATAGGTGTGCCGCGGATCACTTCAATAAAGACCAGCGCGACGTGGTTGGCTATCCAACCACCGAAGGTGCGTGCAAAACCTGCCAGCAATCCGATTACCAGACCGCCTGCCAGACCGAGGACCGAAATCCACAGGGTCATTTTGGCACCTTCAATCAGAAGCGGAATGGCAGGCCAGATGGCACTCCAGTCAAACTGCATATGTTGTTCCTGTTACCGTGGTGTAAATAATCAAATTCAGGGTAATTAATGGCCCCGGAGCGGGTTTGCGCCCCTCACCCTAATCCTCTCCCCATAGGGGAGAGGGAACTGCCAGTGCGTTTTACAGGTGTAGCGTTATTATTTCGGTTCAGTACCGAACCATTTTTTGTAGATTTCGTTGTAAGTTCCGTTCTCGCGCAGGGTTTTCAACGCGCCGTTGACTTTGTCACGCAGCTCGTCGCTACCTTTCGGGAACGCAATACCGTATTGCTGCGCTTCCAGAGAGTCACCTACCGCTTTGAACTGACCGTTACCGGCGGTTTTGATGAAGTACAGAATGTTTGGCGTATCGTGCAGAACGGCGTCTGCGCGGTTGGTGCCCAGTTCCATATAGGCGTTATCGATGTTCGGGAACTGACGCAGATCTTTAGTTTTGATGTTTGCTTTCGCGTAATCAACGGAGCCAGTACCGCTCTTCACAGCAACCACTTTCCCGTCGAGATCTTTCACGCTTTTCACATCGTTATTGTTAGCTTTCACCATCACTAACAGGCCGCTTTTGTAGTAGCCGTCAGAGAAATCGATCGCTTTTTTACGCTCGTCGGTGATGGTAATGCCCGCCAGCGCCAGATCGACGTTTTTGGTTTGCAGTGCCGGAATGATCCCACTGAAATCCATCGGCTTCAGTTCGTAATCCAGCTTCAGCTCTTTAGCGATGGCAGCCCACAGATCAACGTCAAAGCCCACATATTTATCGCCCTGTTTAAATTCAAACGGAACGAAGGCGGTATCCGTCGCGACAACTAATTTTTTATCCGCGGCATGAGAAGAAACCGCAAAAGCCAGGGTCAGTGCAGCCAGTGAAACTTTTAATACAGACTTCATAGCATTTCCTTTTTTCTATCCACGGGACGATCCCCTGCGTGACATTCACATATATGAAAAAATCGTGCCAGTTTTGCAACTCCTTGATTTTTCGAGATGCGGCAAAAACGTGATGCACGATTTATAGGGCAATACCCTGAAGATGCACCATTCTGGGGCACCAATCTGGTGCGCTAAAATTGTGCACTCAACACAGTGATTATTTAGCGTAAAACCTGATGAAAAAACAATCTTTATGTAACGATTGTGTGATGATGTGGATACAAAAAATTTACTTAATCAGCTGGAGATAGCAGATGGATGCACTAAATAAGTGCGTTGAGGTGGGCTGCAAAACAAAACGGCCTCCTGTCAGGAAGCCGCTTTTATCGGGTACTAAAGTTCTGCACCATCAGCGATGGATTTATTCGATGTTAGACTCGATAAACCACAGGAATTTATCCAGGTCGCGAGACGCGGCGGTCAGGATATCTGCGGTGTCGTCATCTTTCGCTTCGCCAATCGCTTTGCGTACGTCATTAGCGACGATTGCGTAACGGTCAGCCAGTTCTTTCAGGTGATCCTGAACGTTGTGGATGTCCAGCGGGTAACTTTTCAGCGGGGTTTTGCTGTTGATAACTTGAGTGGTCCCCAGAGCTACACCGCCCAGCTGCACTGCACGTTCTGCCATGGTATCCAGATGATCGATCAGTGCGGTGCGGAAGCCATCCAGCATTTCATGTACGGCAATGAAGTTAGCGCCGCGCATGTTCCAGTGCGCTTGTTTGGTAATCAAAGAAAGATCAATAAACTGGATAACCTGGCGATTCAGCAACTCTACTGTTGCTTTTTTCTCGCTGTCGGAGACATCGTTGCGGGTATAAAGCAGATTGGTCGCTTTTGATTTAACTAATTTAGCGGTACTCATAATTTCATATCCTCTTGATGTTATGTCCCAGTAATTAACGAGACTAAGTATAGCACCGGCTATGTGTTCCGCTATTCTGGCTGTTCCTATCACACTAATAGTGGTAACAAGCGTGAAAAACAAAACTAATAAAGATTCAATGAGTTAGATATATTGATAAGAACAATTCTTATTTATCTGCTCGCCAGGAATTTTCGGAATAAATATGCTTTTGCATAATTCGATATATAAAGACGGTGTAGAGGAAAAGTAGCGAGAAATTCTGCATGGTTATGCATAACCATGCAGAAATGTAAATTTAATTAATGTCTAATTCTTTTATTTTGCTCTCTTTGCGTACTGTCAGCGTAGACCCCATTGAAGCGGCGATGATAGCGCCGAGCGCCAGCAGCTGTATGGGTGTCAGTGTTTCTCCGAGGAAAATCATCCCGGAAACGGCAGCCAGCGCCGGTTCCATGCTCATCAGCGTACCAAATGTCCGTGTTGGCAAGCGGGTGAGGGCAATCATTTCCAGCGAATAAGGCAGAGCGGTCGAGAGAATAGCGACAGCCAGACCCAATGGAATAACCGACCAGTGCCAGAGTGCTTCACCAGCCTGAAGCGCTCCAATTGGCACGAAAATTAACGCTGCAATCAACGAACCAATTGCCACCGTCGCAGGGCCATGTTCCGCTCCTGCGCGTTGCCCACTTAAAATGTAAATAGCCCAACAAGCCCCGGCCCCCAGTGCCAGCGCACAGCCGGTTAAATCGACATGGGAAACGTCTTGCCCCAGCGGTAGCAGGAACCACAGACCAAGAACCGCCAGCACAACCCAGACGAAATCTACCGGGCGACGAGAAGAGAACAGCGCCACC
>NZ_SJWV01000849.1:0-255 GCF_004352695.1 Escherichia sp. KCJ4928 | reverse complement strand
CCCATGGGCCGGCAGGTACGGAGGCCACCACGCGGGAGACAGCATTGTCAGAGTCCACTTCCGTATCAATGAAGGCAGGTACGCGGGTCAGTGCCGGTATCAGCTGTATCCCTGTACGAGCTGCCGGTGTTGCCAGACTGGCCTCCTGCAGACGTGGTTGTGGTGATGTGCCGGTACCGGGTGGTGAGGCGTGTGAGCTTATCCCGGGAGCACCAGTGGTACCCCACATTGCAGCCGCCACTACCGGGGGGCGGG
>NZ_SJWV01000848.1:0-255 GCF_004352695.1 Escherichia sp. KCJ4928 | reverse complement strand
CCCTGTGTCACCGAAGGCAGAGGCTGAACAAACAGCAGGCAGTACGGCTGAAACACCGCATCCGGAAGCGCCGGTCACGGCAAAAGCTGAAGCCCCCCGGGCCGACAGACCGGAACAACCCGCCGCCTCGTCGTCTGCGCCAGAAAAAGCCCCTGTCAGTGCACAGCCGCAGCAACCCGACACACCGGAGGAAGAGCCGCCCGGCAAGCTCAGACCCGGTGAAAGTGTGACTGCCGTCCTGACAAACTACGGAGA
>NZ_SJWV01000847.1:0-255 GCF_004352695.1 Escherichia sp. KCJ4928 | reverse complement strand
CATCGAGGCCTGCATTCATGGCGTGTTTGCACAGCGCCATCTCCAGTATTCCCCGTGCTGCCGTGCGGGTGGAGACATGAACTGGCTGTACGGTCATTGAATAGCCTTCAGCGATGTTTTCTGCAGCAGTCTGAACCATGATATTGGCGGAACCAATGCCCATGATGGATGCGCCCCAGAGCATGACCAGTTGTGCCAGGCTCCAGCCGGAAGCGGTGGGCACAATCATCATAAAACCGCTCACAATACTGAGCA
>NZ_SJWV01000846.1:0-255 GCF_004352695.1 Escherichia sp. KCJ4928 | reverse complement strand
CTGAAGCCCCCCGGGCCGACAGACCGGAACAACCCGCCGCCCCGTCGTCTGCGCCAGAAAAAGCCCCTGTCAGTGCACAGCCGCAGCAACCCGACACACCGGAGGAAGAGCCGCCCGGCAAGCTCAGCCCCGGTGAAAGTGTGACTGCCGTCCTGACAAACTACGGAGAAAAAGAGTATGCGCCCGGAAAAGGGCGCTGCTTTTTTGTGGAGCTCACCAACCGCAGTGGCAAACGGGAATACTGGGGAAACGGCC
>NZ_SJWV01000845.1:0-255 GCF_004352695.1 Escherichia sp. KCJ4928 | reverse complement strand
ATCCTTTGCCGACAACACCATGGCTGAATTCTGCTCCGGGTATATTTATTAATGGGTATTTCTCAGCAGCGCCGAATACGATAGGTTCACTCAGCAGAACACTGACGCTTGATTACACTGAAACAGGTAATCCGGGTAATAATATTGTTACGCTTGCCAGAAAAGCCGGGTATGAGACGTGGTGGATATCAAATCAGGGCTCTTTAGGGCAACATGATACGCTGATTTCTGTCATCGCCGCCAATGCGGATAAAA
>NZ_SJWV01000844.1:0-255 GCF_004352695.1 Escherichia sp. KCJ4928 | reverse complement strand
GAGGTTCGTCCCATATCAACCCCAGTCTCAGCATGTCCTGCCGCAGCCCTTCAATGGCTTCTTCCACACAGGGTTCCGGGCAGGGCAGGCCGAGACGACACGCTTCATTTTCTGCCCGGGCAACGGCTACCACGCCGGCCCCTTCGATGAAGCCTTTTGTGGTGTTTGCCCGGTGAAGGGCATAGAAGAGCGTCCGGTCAACGCCCTTGAGCCACAGCCAGTTCGGAGGCGTCAGGCGCAAATCATGTGCGTAAA
>NZ_SJWV01000843.1:0-255 GCF_004352695.1 Escherichia sp. KCJ4928 | reverse complement strand
ACAAGGCTGACCGAATGACATAGTAACCTCACTACACACAGATATAAAAGCACTGCAATTCTGGCTATTAATAGCAAAAATAGCAGTCAAATCAATATGAGGTAAAAATTTTTGTTGATTTAATGGTCAAATAATAACCACAGTGTGTTTTGCTGCTGAAGAAAGACAAAATGAATCTGTGTGTCCCCTCCTTCCCTTCAGAGCACATCCACTATTCAAATTTTACACAACCACGTACGAACAAAAAGCATCATC
>NZ_SJWV01000842.1:0-255 GCF_004352695.1 Escherichia sp. KCJ4928 | reverse complement strand
GTGACCGGAAAGCAGCGGTAGCCCTGATGAACAACCTCAATCTCTCCTGCAGGCTCAAAAGTAAACGGGACCAGGGGCGTTTCAGCACGCCGGTGTATTCACTGGCCAGAAACGCCTTTATCCGGGTCATAAAAACAGAAGACGCACAACAGTGGCTCAGGCAGCACCGTTACGTTCGCAGCGGTCTGGTCTGGCTTTACGCACATGATTTGCGCCTGACGCCCCCCAACTGGCTGTGGCTCAAGGGCGTTGACC
>NZ_SJWV01000841.1:0-255 GCF_004352695.1 Escherichia sp. KCJ4928 | reverse complement strand
GCGCCATCAGCGGGTCAATTTTCCCCCGTCCGCTGGCCTGTTTGGTAATAAGGATGGCGTTACCTTTCGGCTCCACCCGGGCATTGCCAACGCACCAGGCCATCAGTGGCTGACCACCATGCACCAGTACTCCCTCAGCCAGTTTGCGCTCGGTGGTTTTTATGGCCCCGCCCAGCTTCCAGCCCTGGCTTATCCCCACAACAATTCCGTCGGGGATCCCGGCTTCCGCCAGTGAATCCAGAATCTGCCCCACAC
>NZ_SJWV01000840.1:0-255 GCF_004352695.1 Escherichia sp. KCJ4928 | reverse complement strand
AGGGTCAGCCGGACGGTGATAAACGGTACTCATGCTGCAGGCAGCCAGCTGTCGTCCTGCCAGATTTCTTCCAGCAGAGACAGGATACGTTCTTTATCCTTGTCGTTGCGGGCTCCTGTGACAGATAGAGACGGGGCGCTGCCCTGGTCTATACGCAGCCAGATTTCCGGGTAGTGTGGTTTCAGACGTTGTTCGATTTCATTCTGTAGCGCCTGAAGTGTGCCTGATTTGAGGTTTTTTGTGCTCTGGCGGTCG
>NZ_SJWV01000083.1:0-17668 GCF_004352695.1 Escherichia sp. KCJ4928 | reverse complement strand
GTTTTAAGATGCGAAACATAAAATTCAATGGAGGAAAAATAAATGGGAATGATTGGTTATTTTGCAGAAATTGACTCAGAAAAGATTAACCAACTGCTTGAGTCTACTGAAAAACCTTTGATGGATAATATACATGACACGCTTTCAGGATTACGCCGACTGGATATTGATAAACGCTGGGATTTTTTACACTTTGGGCTGACAGGCACCTCTGCTTTTGATCCCGCGAAGAATGATCCGCTGAGTCGTGCCGTGCTTGGTGAACACAGCCTCGAAGATGGCATAGATGGCTTCCTGGGATTGACCTGGAATCAGGAGTTAGCCGCGACAATCGACCGACTGGAATCACTGGATCGAAGTGAGCTGCGTAAACAGTTTTCCATTAAGCGACTCAATGAAATGGAGATTTATCCGGGAGTGACCTTTTCAGAAGAGTTAGAGGGGCAACTCTTTGCTTCGATCATGCTTGATATGGAAAAGCTGATTAGCGCGTATCGACGTATGCTGCGACAAGGGAATCATGCGCTGACGGTTATTGTTGGGTGATGGTGTCAGGGCACCAAAAAAAACCGCCGAACATGTCGGCGGCTTTCTGACTTACAAACTGATAGCTTACATCAGCGGCATTGCTAACCGCACAATGCTAATCAGCGGTTGTGGCCATACACCCAGCACCAGTACCAACAGTGCAGAGATCAGCACCACGATACCGCCTGCGCTGTACTGCCAGTTTGACGGTGCATCGCGACCCGGTTGTTCCGGGGCGTGCAGGTACAGGCTCACCGCCACGCGCAGGTAGTAGTAAAGGCCGATTGCCGAACCGACAACCACGGCGCCCACCAGCCACCACAAGTGTGCCTGGACACCGACCGCCAGCACGTAGAACTTACCAATAAAGCCCAGCGTCATCGGAATACCGGCCAGAGACAGCATCATCACCGTCATCACCGCCGCGAGGATCGGGCGATGCCAGAACAGACCGCGGTAAGAGAACAGGGAATCAGCATCCGGGCCACGGTACGGGCTGGACATCAGGCTGACCACGCCGAACGCGCCGAGGCTGCTGAACAGATAACCGGCCAGGTAAACTCCTACCGCTTCCATCGACATCTCGCCCGTTTGCAGCGCAATCAGCGCCACCAGCAGATAGCCGAGGTGAGAGATAGATGAGTAACCGAGCAGACGTTTGATATTGGTCTGGCTCAGCGCCATCAGGTTACCGAAGATGATAGAGGCAAAGGCGATAATCGCCAGCACTACCCGAATCGCTTCGCTGTCACCCACTGGTGCGTAGAGGAACAGACGCATCACCACACCGAAGATAGCGATTTTGCTCGCCGTCGCCAGGAAAGTGGAAACCGGCGCAGGCGCGCCCTGGTATACGTCTGGCGTCCACAGGTGGAACGGCACCAGAGAGAGTTTGAAGCCGAGGCCAACAATCATCAGTCCGAAACCTGCCAGCAACAGCGGCTCGTTGAGCATACCGTCGCCGAGGTTTTTACCCAGCGCGACAAACGACAGGTCGCCAGACTGTGCATACACCAGCGCCATACCAAACAGCAGGAAAGAAGACGCTGCGGCAGAAAGGATGGTGTATTTGATACTGGCTTCCAGCGAACGTTTCTGGCGGAAAGCGTAACCGACCAGGCCAAACAGCGGCAAAGAGATCAGTTCAATACCGAGGAACAAAGACGCCAGATGGTTGGCATTCGCCAGCAGGATCCCGCCCAGCGCGGCAATTAACACCAACAGGTAGAACTCATCCTTGTTGTCGTTATAGCCTTCAAGCCACGGGTAGGCGAAAGTACAGGTGGCGAGGCTCGCCAACAATACCAGCCCGGTGTAAAGCATGGCGAAACCATCAACGCGCATCAGCGGCGTAACGTCCATAGCGCCCGCCTGGCCGACAAACCAGAGCGAAACCAGCGCCGCGTTAAGCCCAATAACCGAGAGCGTAGCGTTGAGGAAATGATTGCGTCGCCACGCAATGGAGAGCATCACAACCACCACCGTCAAGCCGACGATCAGCAACGGTAGCAGTGCGATCAGGTTTTGTGGAGTTATTGTCATGGCGATTTACGGCCTTGTAGTAGTAACGGAATTAACAAACCACTGCTGGATATTGCCAATCGCGGAGTGCGAGGTATCCAGAATCGGCTGCGGATAGAAGCCCAGCAGTACCAGCAGCACCACCAGCAACAGGATCATAAACAGCTCACGCAGCGACATCCCTGGCAGTTCCTGGCTGGCAATCTGGCTTTTCGCTTTACCGAAGTAAGCGCGATGTAACATCGCCAGCGAATAAACAGATGCAAAGACCAGCCCAAAGGTAGAGATAACGGTAATCACCGGGACAACCTGGAAGCTGCCGAACAGAATCATAAATTCGCCGACGAAGTTACCGGTGCCAGGCATCCCAAGCGTTGCCACCGCAAAGAACAGCGACAGTGCTGGCAGCCATTTCATCTTGCTCCACAGACCGCCCATCATGCGCATGTCGCGGGTATGGATACGTTCATAAAGCTGACCACAAAGAATAAACAGACCCGCCGCCGACAAACCGTGCGCAATCATCTGGATTACCGCGCCCTGGTAGGCCAACTGGCTGCCGGTGTAGATAGCAATCAGCACGAAGCCCATGTGGGAAACCGAGGTGTAGGCGATCAGACGTTTGATATCGGTCT
Source organism: Escherichia sp. KCJ4928 (assembly GCF_004352695.1). Taxonomy (NCBI): domain Bacteria; kingdom Pseudomonadati; phylum Pseudomonadota; class Gammaproteobacteria; order Enterobacterales; family Enterobacteriaceae; genus Escherichia; species Escherichia sp. KCJ4928. The sequence goes on along the minus strand of NZ_SJWV01000083.1, from coordinate 14,984 downwards.
GGGCGAAGGCCATCCACGCACCGTAGAAGATGCCGATAACACCCAGCCACATAGCAATTGGCGCGAACTCTGCCGACGCGTTCGGGAACAGCGGCAGGGAGAAACGCAGCAAACCGTAAGCGGCAGTTTTCAGCAAGATCCCCGCGAGGTCAACGGAACCGGCGGTCGGAGCCTGGGAGTGCGCATCCGGCAGCCAGCCATGCAGCGGAACCACCGGCATTTTGACTGCGAAGGCGATGAAGAAGCCCAGCATTAACAGGTATTCCACACCACTGGACATTGGCGTATTCAGCAGCTCTTCATAGTTGAAGGTCCAGACGCCGGTCGCATTGTAGTGAACAAAAACCAGCGCCAGGATGGCAATCAACATCACCAGGCCACTCGCCTGGGTGTAAATGAAGAACTTGGTTGCCGCCGTGATACGCGTTTTACCGTCAGAGGCTTTATGCCCCCACAGTGCGATCAGGAAGTACATCGGCACCAGCATCATTTCCCAGAAGAAGAAGAACAGGAACATGTCGATGGCAAGGAACACGCCGATAACGCCGCCCAGGATCCACATCAGGTTGAGGTGGAAGAAGCCCTGATATTTTTCGATCTCTTTCCACGAACATAGTACCGCCAGCACACCGAGCAGACCGGTCAGCACGACCATCAGCAGCGACAGCCCGTCAATGGCGAGATGAATAGAGATACCAAAACGCGGGATCCACGGCATGTCGAATTCAGACTGCCACTGCGGAATTCCGGCGGATTGCGTCAGTGAATAACCGCCCTGCAACCACAGTTGCAGCGACAGCGCCAGCGTCAATCCCATGGTGATCAGCGCGATCCAGCGTGGCACCTTGACGCCAAAGCGTTCGGTCTGCCAGCACAGGAAGCCGCCAATAAAGGGAATTAATATTAGCCAGGGTAGTAACATGGCGATCTTTATTCCTTGTAAAAGTCCCGTCAGGACCGGATTTTCAACGAATTCTCACGACAGAAAATTCTCTTCGGACTGGGGGTAGTGTCGGATGCACCGCGAAGGCGGCTTATCCGACCTACGTTCTTATATGCCCAGGGGCAATCCCACAATCCTTAACTCAACGCAGTACCATCAACAGTGCCAGCACCACGACCGCACCGATGCTCATGGATGCCACATACCAGCGCAGATAGCCGTTCTCACTTAACAGCAGACCTTTACCTGCAAAGCGGGAAAGGACAGCCGGGATGTTCATCATTGAGTTCAGCGGATCGCGTTTCAGCAACCAGGCAATACCCAGGAACGGCTTGACGAACACTTTGTCATACAGCCAGTCAAATCCCCAGGCGTTGTACCACCAGGTGCCCAGCAGACGGCCCGGCGCACTGTTGGCGATGGAGGTCACCAGAGTACGTTTACCCAGCCACAGCCAGGCTGCCAGCAGAATGCCGACCACCGCGACCACGCCAGAGGTAATTTCCAGGGTCAACATGCTGCCGTGCGCCAGTTCCGTCGTTTGCGGAAGCACGCCCTGCAGCGGCGGTACAATCAGTGCGCCAACGAAGGTGGAAAGGATCAGCAGCACAATCAGCGGCAGGCTGTGAGTTACCCCTTTCACGGCGTGAGCGTGAATTTGTTCTTTTCCGTGGAAGACGATGAAAATCATACGGAAGGTGTAGAGCGAGGTCATAAACGCACCGACCAGACCTGCCACCATCAGATTGATATGACCATTCGCCATCGCACCCGCGAGGATCTCATCCTTACTGAAGAAGCCCGCAGTGACCAGCGGTAGTGCCGACAGTGCTGCGCCGCCCACCAGGAAGCAGAGATAAACCAGCGGAATAGATTTACGCAGACCGCCCATCTTGAAGATGTTCTGTTCGTGATGGCAGGCCAGAATGACGGAACCGGATGCCAGGAACAGCAGCGCTTTAAAGAACGCGTGAGTCATCAAGTGGAAAATCGCCGCATCCCATGCCTGCACGCCAAGCGCGAGGAACATGTAGCCAATCTGGCTCATGGTAGAGTAAGCGAGAACACGTTTGATGTCGGTCTGTACCAGCGCGGCAAAACCGGCCAGCAGCAGCGTAACCGCCCCGACAATACCCACCAGATGCAGAACTTCCGGCGTCATCAGGAACAGGCCGTGGGTACGGGCGATCAGGTAGACACCCGCGGTTACCATCGTTGCGGCGTGGATCAGCGCGGAGACAGGCGTCGGGCCCGCCATCGCGTCAGCAAGCCATGTCTGCAACGGCAACTGCGCAGATTTACCGACCGCACCGCCCAGCAGCATCAGCGTCGCGCACATCAGCATGTTATTGCCGTCAGCAAAGTGCGCTGGTGCCAGTTCCACCATTTCGCGGAAGTTCAGGGTGCCCAGTTCGTTGTAAAGAATGAACAGTGCGAAAGCGAGGAAAACGTCACCCACACGGGTCACGACGAACGCTTTCATTGCCGCTGCGCCATTCTTCGGATCGGTGTAATAGAAACCGATCAGCAGATAGGAGCACAGGCCCACGCCTTCCCAGCCGAGGTACATCAGCAGCAGGTTATCGGCGAGAACCAGAACTACCATGCTGGCGATGAACAGGTTGGTGTAGGCGAAGAAGCGAGAGTAGCCCTCTTCACCGCGCATGTACCAGGAGGCGTACATGTGAATAAGGAAACCCACACCAGTGACCACCGAGAGCATGGTCAGCGACAGGCCGTCCAGCACCAGGTTAAAACCGATGTTAAAGTCGCCTACCGACATCCACGTCCACAGCGGCTGGCTGTATGACTGCTCGCCGTTAGCGAAGAAATCAACGCCGATAAAGGCGGTTACCAGCGCCGCCAGGCCCACAGAGCCAACGCCGACGATCGCCGAAACGTTTTCAGACCAGCGCCCACGGGAGAACGCCAGCAGGACGAAGCCAATCAATGGCAAAATAATGGTTAAGGCAAGCATGTTCATCCGCGCATCTCACTTACTGAATCGATGTTCAGGTTCTGGCGACGACGGTGAAGTTGCAGCAGCAGCGCAAGGCCGATACTCGCTTCTGCCGCCGCGAGGCTGATGGCGAGAATGTACATCACCTGACCGTCGGTCTGACCCCAGTAGCTTCCGGCGACCACAAAGGCCAGCGCGGAGGCGTTAATCATGATTTCCAGACCAATCAGCATAAACAGCAGATTGCGACGGATAACCAGACCGGTTAAGCCAAGAACGAATAAGATTGCCGCGAGGATCAGTCCATGTTGTAAGGGGATCATGCGTGCTCCTCCGTTTTTCTTTTCGCGCTGTCGTCTTTACGATTGCTCAGCACTTCACCCGCACGCTCTTCACGACCGACGTGGAAGGCCACAACCAGACCCGCGAGCAGCAGCATAGAAGCCAGTTCCACCGCCAGTACGTAAGGCCCGAACAGCGTAATACCCACTGCTTTAGCACTGATTGGCGTACCGTCGATACCCTGATCATTAACACCAAGGATGGCGTAAACAATCACCACCAGCATGATGGCCGACAAAATTGCCGGACCAATCCACACCTGCGGTTTCAGCCACTGGCGTTCCTGTTCGATTTCTGAACCGCCCAGGTTGAGCATCATCACCACGAACACGAACAGCACCATAATGGCACCCGCGTAGACGATAATTTCCAGCGCACCGGCGAAGTAAGCGCCCAGTGAGAAGAACACCCCGGAAATCGCCAGCAGCGAAATAATCAGGTACAGCAGTGCGTGTACCGGATTGGTATGGGTGATCACTCGCAAGGTCGCAAGTATGGCTATCAGGCCACAGATATAAAAAGCGAACTCCATTGCCCCTCTCCTTACGGTAACAGGCTCTTGACGTCGATAGGCTTGGCTTCGTTCTCTGCTTCGCCCTTATCTTTGCCGTCGATTGCCATACCTGCCATCCGGTAGAAGTTATATTCCGGGTATTTGCCCGGACCGGAGATCAGCAGATCCTCTTTTTCGTAAACCAGATCCTGGCGCTTGTATTCCCCCATTTCGAAATCCGGGGTTAACTGAATCGCCGTGGTCGGACAGGCTTCTTCGCACAGACCACAGAAAATGCAGCGTGAGAAGTTGATGCGGAAAAATTCCGGGTACCAGCGACCGTCTTTGGTTTCTGCTTTTTGCAGCGAGATACAGCCGACCGGGCAGGCTACCGCGCAGAGGTTACAGGCTACGCAACGCTCTTCGCCGTCCGGGTCGCGGGTCAGAACGATACGACCACGATAACGGGGCGGCAGATAGACCGGCTCTTCCGGGTACATTCGCGTTTCGCGTTTGGCGAACGCGTGCAGGCCGATCATCCAGATACTACGAACCTGGGTGCCGAAACCTACTAACAATTCTTTTAAGGTCATGGTCTTATTGCCCCTTATTGCGCCTGCCAGAGAATGACAGCCGCCGTTACCAGCAAGTTGATCAGCGTCAGCGGCAGGCAGATTTTCCAGCCGAAGGACATTACCTGGTCATAACGCGGACGCGGTAACGACGCACGAATCAAAATGAACATCATCATAAAGAACGCGGTTTTCAGCGCGAACCAGATGAATGGCGGTAACAACGGGCCTTGCCAGCCACCGAAGAACAGCGTCACCATCAATGCAGAGATGGTCACAATCCCGATGTACTCACCCACGAAGAACAGACCGAACTTCATACCGGAATATTCAATGTGGTAACCATCCGCCAGTTCCTGCTCGGCTTCCGGCTGGTCAAACGGGTGACGGTGACATACCGCCACGCCCGCGATGGCAAAGGTAATAAAACCAAAGAATTGCGGGATAACGTTCCACACATGCGCCTGGCTGTTGACGATGTCGGTCATGTTGAATGAACCGGCCTGCGCCACCACGCCCATCAGGGAAAGCCCGAGGAACACTTCGTAGCTCAGGGTCTGCGCAGAAGCACGCATCGCACCCAGCAACGAGTATTTGTTGTTACTTGACCAGCCCGCAAACAGCACCGCGTAAACCGCCAGACCTGCCATCATCAGGAAGAACAAAATCCCGATGTTCAGGTCGGCAACCACCCAACCCGGACTGACTGGCACAATCGCAAAGGCCAGCAGCAGCGAGGTAAAGGCAATCATCGGTGCCAGGGTAAAGATGACGCGATCCGAGAATTTCGGGATCCAGTCTTCTTTAAAGAACATTTTGATCATGTCCGCAACCAGCTGGAGCGAACCGCCCCAGCCAACACGGTTAGGTCCGTAACGGTTCTGGAACAGACCCAGCAGGCGACGTTCGCCAAAGCTCATGAATGCCCCGCAGGTGACAACCACCAGCAGGATCACCACCGCTTTGAGGATGGTCAGCAGGATCTCAATCAGTTCCGGTGATATCCAACTCATTGTTGTGCCTCCTTGAGATCCTCAAGATGCGCGCCAGCCAGCACCGGAGCAATGCCGGACATACCCATCGGCAAACCCACCTGCCCTGCCGTCAGCCCTTCAGCGATTTCAACCGGCAGCGTGACCGTGTTGCCATCGTAACTAAAGGAGACGCGAGCGCCTGCGTTCACGCCCAACTTCGCGGCATCCGCTGGGTTGAGTTTGATGTACGGCTGCGGCATACGGCTCTGGAAGACCGGAGCACGCTGTGACAATTCATCGCTGCCAAACAGGTGGTAATACGGCGCGATACGCCATTTCCCGTCCTGCGGCTGGAAGCGTGCCGGTACGCTGGTGAAGTAATCCAGACCATTTTCGCTGGTTTCAAACAGACGCACGCCCGGATCGCCAAAGCGCAGTTTGCCGCCCACTTCGTCCTGGAATTTGTTCCACGCCTGCGGGGAGTTCCAGCCCGGCGCCCAGGCAAACGGCACTTGCGAACGGTGCGCGGTCGGCTGGTTGTTACCTTCCATCGAGAAGGTGAACATGGTGTCAATATCCTGCGGCTGACGCGGCTCATGAACGCTGATATTGGCGCGCATGGCGGTACGACCGCTGTAACGGTGCGGTTCACGGGCCAGTTTCTGCCCACGAATACGGAATGTCGCATCCGGCGCAGCATCTTTGATACCTGCCAGTTCCGGGATTTTCGCCACAACAGCGTCAATCACATGGTCGAGCTGCGTCCAGTCCACTTCACGGCTCAGCAGGGTGCTGTGCAGCGAGTGTAACCAGCGCCAGCTTTCCAGCATGACAGTTTTGCTGTCGTAATAAGCAGGATCGTAAACCTGGAAGAAACGTTGGGCGCGGCCTTCGTTGTTGATCACCGTACCGTCGCTTTCAGCAAAGCTGGCAGCAGAAAGTACCAGATGGGCGTTTTCCATAATCGCTGTGCGTTGATGATCAACCACCATCACCAGCGGCGCTTTAGCCAGCGCAGCATTCACGCGGGTAGCGGAAGCGTGACGATGCAGATCGTTTTCCAGCACCACCACCGCGTCGGCGCGTCCGGTTTCCAGTTCGGTCAACGCTTCTTCAAGCGAACCGCCACCCATAATGCCCAGCCCCATGCTGTTGACGGAACGGGCAATCATGGTGATACCAACGTCAGCGCCGCGACCTTTCAGGGCTTTCGCGACGTTAGCCGCAGCCTGAATCACCTCTATGCTACCGGCGTTCGTCCCGGAGATAATCAACGGTTTCTTCGCACCTGCCAGTGCCTGCACGATGACGTCGATTTTGCTTTGCAGCTCAGGTTCGATACCGTCAACCGCTGGCGCAGAGTTATCCAGCGCATGGGCGATGGCAAAACCTAAACGCGCCTGATCTTCAACCGGTGCGCGGTAAGTCCACGCCGCGATATCATCCAGACGGGTGTCATCAACGTTGGTAACAAACAGCGGATGCTTCGCACGTTGACCGATGTTGAGGATTGCCGCAATCTGCCAGTCAGCCACTTTCTGTGCTGCCGCCATTTCGCGCGCTTTACCTTTCACAGCCTGACGCACTGCCAGCGCGACGCGCGCGCCGGTCTGGGTAACGTCTTCGCCCAGCACCAGTACCGCATCGTAAGATTCGATTTCGCGCAGAGCCGGAGTATAAATGCCGCCTTCACGCAGCACTTTCAGCGCCAGTTGCAGACGTTCCTGCTCACCGTGAGCGATACCGGTGTAGAAGTTTTCTTCGCCCACCAGTTCACGCAGCGCAAAGTTGCTTTCCACGCTGGCACGCGGAGAACCAATACCGATCACTTTCTTCGACTGACGCAGAATATCTGCCGCGCCCTGCATTGCCTGTTCGGCGTTGAGGGTAATGAAATCATCGCCACGACGCTGTACTGGCTGACGCGGACGATCCTTCAGGTTGACGTAACCGTAACCGAAACGACCACGGTCGCAGAGGAAGTAGTGGTTTACCGTACCGTTGTAACGGTTTTCGATACGACGCAGTTCGCCGTAACGTTCACCGGGGCTGATGTTACAGCCGATGGAACATTGCTGGCAGATGCTCGGCGCAAACTGCATATCCCATTTACGGTTGTAACGCTCGGAGTGCGTTTTGTCGGTAAATACGCCGGTCGGGCAAATTTCGACCAGGTTACCGGAAAATTCGCTTTCCAGCGTGCCGTCTTCCGGGCGACCGAAGTAGACGTTGTCGTGCGCACCGTAAACGCCCAGATCTGTACCGTCAGCGTAATCTTTGTAGTAACGCACACAGCGGTAGCAGGCGATGCAGCGGTTCATTTCGTGAGAGATGAATGGCCCCAAATCCTGATTACGGTGGGTACGTTTGGTGAAACGGTAGCGACGGAAGCTGTGTCCGGTCATCACGGTCATATCCTGAAGATGGCAGTTACCGCCTTCTTCACATACCGGACAGTCGTGCGGGTGGTTGGTCATTAACCACTCGACCACACTTTCACGGAACTGTTTCGCTTCTTCGTCGTCAATGGAAATAAAGGTGCCATCGGAAGCCGGTGTCATACAGGACATCACCAGGCGACCACGCGTGTCTTCCGCGTTTTGGTATTGCTTCACCGCACACTGGCGGCAAGCACCGACGCTTCCCAGCGCCGGATGCCAGCAAAAGTAAGGAATATCAAGGCCCAGAGACAGACAAGCTTCCAGCAGGTTGTCCGCTCCGTTGACCTCGTATTCTTTGCCGTCTACATGAATTGTAGCCATTAGCATGCTTCCAGTTTTCTCGGTCAGGGACCGAGCGTTAATCGAAATTCGGTTACCAGCGCTCTTTCAGCAGGTTCGGCTGAATCCCATTAATCAAATGGGTATTGCTGAACGGCTGTTTGATTCCCGCCTCAAATTCTTCGCGGAAATATTTGATGGCGCTCTGTAACGGCTCCACTGCACCAGGTGCGTGGGCACAGAAAGTTTTACCCGGGCCTAAGAATCGACACAGTTGCTCAAGTGTTTCGATATCGCCCGGCTGACCTTCACCACGCTCCAGCGCACGCAGAATTTTCACGCTCCACGGCAGACCGTCGCGGCACGGCGTACACCAGCCGCAGGATTCACGGGCGAAAAACTCTTCCAGGTTACGCACCAGCGACACCATGTTGATCTCATGGTCAACCGCCATCGCCAGCGCCGTACCCAGACGGCTTCCCGCTTTACCGATACTTTCGAATTCCATCGGCAGATCAAGGTGCGCTTCGGTCAGGAAGTCAGTCCCCGCGCCGCCTGGCTGCCAGGCTTTAAATTTCAGACCATTACGCATACCACCGGCGTAATCTTCGAGGATCTCGCGTGCGGTGGTGCCGAACGGCAGTTCCCACAGTCCCGGATTTTTCACCCGACCGGAGAAGCCCATCAGCTTGGTGCCAGCATCTTTACTTTTCGAGATGTTCTGATACCACTCCACGCCGTTAGCGAGGATCGCCGGAACGTTACACAGGGTTTCGACGTTGTTGACACAGGTCGGTTTGCCCCATACGCCGGAGGTTGCCGGGAAGGGGGGTTTCGAGCGTGGGTTAGCACGACGCCCTTCCAGGGAGTTGATTAACGCTGTTTCTTCCCCGCAGATGTAGCGCCCTGCCCCGGTATGGACGAACAGTTCGAAGTCGAAACCTGTTCCCATAATGTTTTTGCCAAGCAAGCCCGCTTCAGTGGCTTCGGCAATGGCGCGGCGCAGATTTACTGCCGCTTCGATATATTCGCCACGCAGGAAGATGTAGCCACGGTAAGCTTTCAGCGCAAACGCGGAGATGAGCATACCTTCCACCAGCAGGTGCGGCAGTTGCTCCATCAGCAGGCGGTCTTTATAGGTGCCTGGCTCCATTTCATCGGCGTTACACAGCAGGTAACGGATGTTCATGGATTCGTCTTTCGGCATCAGGCTCCATTTCAGGCCGGTAGAAAAGCCCGCGCCACCGCGCCCTTTCAGACCAGCGTCTTTTACCTGATTAACGATTTCGTCCGGAGACAGCCCGGTCAGCGCCTTACGCGCGCCTTCGTAACCGTTTTTGCTGCGATATTCGTCCAGCCACACTGGCTGTTTGTCATCGCGCAGACGCCAGGTCAGCGGATGCGTTTCGGGAGTACGGATAATGTTTTTCATTTATACCGCTCCAGCAGTTCAGGGATCGCTTCCGGGGTCAGATGCGCGTGAGTATCCTCATCGATCATCATGTTTGGCCCTTTATCACAGTTCCCCAGGCAGCAAGTTGGCAGCAGCGTAAAGCGACCGTCAAATGTCGTTTGCCCTGGTTTGATGTTTAGCTTTTTCTCGAGCGCCGCCTGAATACCCTGGTAACCGTTGATATGACAGACCACGCTGTCGCAATAACGGATCACATGGCGGCCAACCGGCTGGCGGAAGATCTGGCTGTAGAACGTTGCCACACCTTCGACGTCGCTTGCCGGAATACCCAGCACATCGGCGATCGCGTGGATCGCACCATCCGGCACCCAGCCACGCTGCTTCTGAACGATTTTCAGCGCTTCAATGGACGCCGCACGCGGGTCTTCGTAGTGGTGCATCTCGTGCTCAATCGCTTCACGCTCTGCCGCACTCAGCTCAAAAGCCTCGGTTTGTGGTTGTTGATTCTCGTGCATAATTAGCGGTCCACATCTGACATAACAAAATCGATACTGCCCAGATAAACAATCAGGTCAGACACCAGGCTGCCGCGGATCGCCGCCGGAATTTGCTGCAAATGCGCATAACTCGGCGTGCGGATACGAGTGCGATAACTCATGGTGCTACCGTCGCTGGTCAGGTAGTAACTGTTGATCCCCTTGGTCGCCTCAATCATCTGGAAAGATTCATTGGCAGGCATCACCGGCCCCCACGACACTTGCAGGAAGTGGGTGATCAGGGTTTCGATATGTTGCAGCGTGCGCTCTTTCGGCGGCGGCGTGGTCAGCGGGTGATCCGCTTTGAACGGGCCTTCCGGCATGTTGTTGAGGCACTGCTCAAGAATGCGCAGACTCTGGCGCAGCTCTTCCACTTTCAGCATTACGCGGGTGTAGCAGTCAGAAACACCACCACCAACCGGGATTTCAAAGTCGAAGTTTTCATAGCCAGAATAAGGACGCGCCTTACGCACGTCGAAGTCGATCCCGGTAGCACGCAGGCCCGCGCCAGTGGTGCCCCACTCCAGCGCCTCTTTCGCGCCATAGGCGGCAACGCCCTGGGAACGACCTTTCAGAATGGTATTTTGCAGCGCCGCTTTCTCGTAAGACGCCAGACGTTTCGGCATCCAGTCGAGGAACTCACGCAGCAGGCGATCCCAGCCGCGCGGCAGGTCGTGCGCTACGCCGCCAATACGGAACCACGCCGGGTGCATACGGAAACCCGTGATCGCTTCCACCAGATCGTAAATTTTCTGACGATCGGTAAAGGCGAAGAACACGGGCGTCATTGCGCCGACGTCCTGAATAAAGGTCGAGATGTACAGCAGGTGGCTGTTGATACGGAACAGTTCGGAGAGCATAACGCGAATGACGTTAACGCGATCCGGCACGGTGATCCCGGCCAGTTTCTCTACCGCCAGCACGTAAGGCATTTCGTTAACGCAGCCGCCGAGGTATTCAATACGGTCGGTATACGGAATGTAGCTGTGCCAGGACTGGCGCTCGCCCATTTTCTCCGCACCACGGTGGTGGTAGCCGATGTCTGGTACGCAGTCGACAATCTCTTCGCCGTCGAGTTGTAAAACGATACGGAAAGCCCCGTGCGCCGACGGGTGGTTCGGACCGAGGTTGAGGAACATGAAGTCCTCGTTTTCGGTGCCGCGCTTCATCCCCCACTCTTCCGGTTTGAAGGTCAGGGCTTCCATCTCCAGATCCTGTTTGGCTTTGGTCAGCTCAAACGGCGAGAATTCGGTAGCGCGCGCCGGGTAATCTTTACGCAGCGGGTGACCTTTCCAGGTTTGCGGCATCATGATGCGGCGCAGGTTCGGGTGACCGTCGAAAGTAATGCCAAACAGATCCCAGGTTTCACGCTCATACCAGTTAGCGTTCGGGAACAGTTTGGTGAAGGTCGGTACGTGCAGGTCGTTTTCTGCCAGCGCCACCTTCAGCATGATGTCGCGGTTACGATCGATAGAAATCAGATGGTAGAAAACGGAAAAATCCGCGGCAGGTAACCCTTCGCGGTGTGTGCGCAGACGTTCGTCCATGCCGTGTAAGTCAAACAGCATGACGTAAGGTTTCGGCAGTTTCTTTAAGAAATCGCCAACTTCCAGTAATTGTTCACGCTTGATCCACACAACGGGAACCCCGGTGCGAGTCGCCTGAACAGTAAAGGCATCCGGCCCAAAACGGTTGCGCAGTTCGCCAATCACCGGATCATCAAGATGATCGCGGGTCTGCCAGGCGGGTTCTTGCGCGGTTAAGTCGGTCATATTGTTCACCATTGCAAATGGTCCGTGGTGACTGTCGGCGCAGTAAGCTTCGCGAAATAGATTTAGGAATAAGCGAAGAAAAATCCCTTTGCCGACAGGCGCAAATTAAATCTCGTCAGGTGTACGCAGGTTGGTTACGGCAATGCGTTCACCGCGCTTGCGTTCGCGCTCTGATTGCATATTGGCGCGATAAACGCCCTGATCGCCAACCACCCAGGAGAGCGGACGACGTTCTTTGCCGATAGATTCCTGCAACAGCATCAGTGCCTGCATGTACGCTTCAGGACGCGGCGGGCAGCCCGGGATATACACATCAACCGGGATGAATTTATCGACGCCCTGCACAACGGAATAAATATCGTACATACCGCCGGAGTTGGCACAGGCACCCATTGAGATAACCCATTTTGGTTCCAGCATCTGGTCATACAGACGCTGAATAACCGGTGCCATTTTGGTAAAGCAGGTTCCTGCAACCACCATCAGGTCAGCCTGACGCGGCGAAGCACGCAATACTTCTGCGCCAAAACGCGCCACGTCATGCACCGCGGTAAACGAAGTCACCATCTCAACGTAACAGCAGGAAAGACCGAAGTTATACGGCCAAATTGAGTTTTTACGACCCCAGTTAACCATGTCATTGAGCTTGCCCATAAACACGTTTTTGTTAACTTCTTGCTCCAGAGGGTCGGTTACGATCTCCTGCTTTTGCAGGGGGTAACGGTCGTTCTCACCGTTGGGATCTATGCGGGTGAGCGTATAATCCATCTTAATGCCTCGCGGTTAGCGTTGACGATTAGCGATACTGTTCGTTTCCGGGTTCATACGCTCGCGGCGTGAACGCGCGGGCGTCCAGTCCAGCGCGCCAATACGCACCAGATAAACCAGACCTGCCAGTAACACAAAAATAAAAATTGCAGCTTCCACAAAGCCTACCCAGCCGCTTTCGCGGATAGAGGTTGACCATGCGAACAGATACAGCGCTTCAACGTCGAAGATAACGAAGAACATGGCCACCAGATAAAACTTGGCGGACAGGCGTAAGCGGGCGGAGCCGACCGAGTCGATACCGGATTCAAACGGCACGTTTTTCGACCTCGCGCGTGCGCGACCGCCTAAAAACCAACCGCCTACCAGCATCAGGCAACACAGGCCAATGGCAACGATAAGAAAGATAGCGAATGCCCAGTGATGAGCGATGACTTCAGTGGATGTTGACATACTCATTGCTTACTCATCAAAAGTAGCGCCAGATTCACTGCTCTTCACGGCAGATGGACGCCACATCGATTCATGGGGAGGAATAAAAAAAACCTTACAATCACTGTAGAAATTCTTTTATACAGCTAATTGATGTGGTCTTTTACTCCTTTCTATAACCTTTTGTCAACTTTAACAAAAGTTTCTTCACATTAGTTTACATAATATCAACACCATTAGCATTTAATGCCCTTTCACCCCAGATCCTTGACGACTCCAGGATAATTAGATGTTGTTGAATCGTGTCCGTTGTGAAGCAATGGAAAAAATACGGGTCTATTTTGACAGGAATTTGTGTCGATTCCTCCCCCCAAAAGAGAGTATTTTCTTGATCTGTGACACGCTTTTGTCATTCCATAACAAAAACGCAGCAACAAATTTACGTATTTTTTAACATCATTGTAGCAGGTGATTTTTTTCAGGCGATTATTTGTGCGTTCGGGACGTGAATCTCTGGTGATTGAAAAATGAACAGTTTTGTACGTTCTGCACTATGCGAGGAAGGATTTTTACTAAAAAAAAGCCGCTGGGGTTTAAAACACCCCCAGCGGCTCGTTTTTTACACTATTGTCTCAGGAATTATCTATCGTCCGTCGATTACTCGATATCCCTTTCAATCAACAATGAATCATCCCCTTCCGGAGCAGACATTGGGCTGTATTGCCACGGATTATGGTAGCTCTCCATCGCCTGATAGATCACCTGGGCCAGCTCATTATTACTGGACGGGTCATAGCACAGCAAATATTCGGTATCAGGTAGCGGCGGTAAGCCATCTACTCCACTCAGCACACGCAGGTCCGGGCTCATCATCTCAACCGGCCTTGCCGTCACGCCAAGACCGGCTTTCACTGCCGCACGAACGGCCGGAAGCGTCGAGGCGACATAAGCCAGTCGCCATGGAATATCTGCTTTATTAAGCGTCGCCAGCACCATATCGCGAAACGGACTTGGATCATCCAGCAATACAAGAGGGATCGGCTCGCCTTTTTGCAATACGTATTCCGCTGCGCAGTACCAGTGTGTTGGCGAGGTACGCAGGTTCAATGCCTTAAACGCTGAAGGACGATGGGTGGTTACCATCAAATCCACTTCCTGGGATTCCAGCATTTCTGCCATATAGGCATTACGTTTAACGCGGACATCCAGCGCTAATTTCGGATAAACCGAACTCACGCGATTTAACAGGAAAGGTAAGATCGTATCGGCAGATTCATCTGAAGCACCGATAGTTAACACGCCCTGAAGATTACTGAACATTAATGATGAGCAGGCCTCATCATTAAAACGCAGGATTTTCCTGGCGTAACCAAGAAGTTGAATGCCATGTTCAGTTAACAGTTTGTTGCGACCGTGACGAGCGAACAGTTCTTTCCCAACGAGTTGTTCCAGACGCTGCATTTGCTGACTTACGGCGGACTGAGTACGACACACAGCGGCAGCTGCGGCAGCAAAAGTGTTCAGATCGGCAACAGCAACAAATGTTCTCAGCAGATCGAGGTCGAGGTTAATTATCGGACGATTTGCACTTATCATATATTATCACTTACTGGCGGCTCATACTGAGCTGGTTAATGCTGTGCACACACAAACAAGCAATTCCATTTGTAATGTGCCTCCCTGGCAGTTTCCTCCGGAACCCGGACGAAAGTAAAAATGCATATGAGTTGCACTAAAAAAGCGACTCACATTGTTCCGTTATAATGCCTGAAGTAGATCACAGAATATATCTTCAGGGATCGCATATCTATTAAGTTACTCACTCTTTTCTATTTATGACATGCGCGTGTTTGTATAAATGTAAATGTGAGTCCTTGTTCCACTCTCGTGCAGCATCGCTGGTCATACGCGAACACGTACAAACAGCAATGGTGAGGCGGCATCAAGAGCAGGGATCCGTCATTTATGCGAGCATTTTACCCCAAAAACCTTTTATTTATAAGGGTCATTGCGAATTATCTGATGCAAAGTTATGTTATGTTAGGCAAAGTAATCTTC
>NZ_SJWV01000839.1:0-255 GCF_004352695.1 Escherichia sp. KCJ4928 | reverse complement strand
AAACGGGCGGTAGCCCGCCCGTCTCCGTCATACTTCATCCGCCATAATGCGCCACCTTGTCGACTATCCACGCAGGTCCGGTGACTTCCGGCAGCTCATCGTCATCTGTCGGGGAAGACCATTCCAGTTCCCCCCACAGCACATCAACGAGCTCTCCGCGCTCATACAACTGCCAGCCACAGAAATCACAGCCCTGTTCGGCATACCAGTGCTCCAGCGTGCAGCTGAAACGGCGGCTTAATTCTGCAACAACGT
>NZ_SJWV01000838.1:0-255 GCF_004352695.1 Escherichia sp. KCJ4928 | reverse complement strand
ATGAATATTGAACCGGATCTGCTGGATGCCATGCTCAGAAAAACCGGCCTGGGCTTCATCTGCGGAGAAACCGGCTCCGGGAAATCCACACTGGCGGCGGCACTGTATCGCCACATTCTGAAAAATTGCCCCGATCGCAAAATAGTGACCTATGAAGATCCGGTGGAATACATTCTGGGCGGAGAGAATGACCTTCTGCCTCCCCATCAGGCCGAAATCGGGCGCGATGTGGAAAGTTTTGCTGCAGGACTTCGC
>NZ_SJWV01000837.1:0-255 GCF_004352695.1 Escherichia sp. KCJ4928 | reverse complement strand
CTGCCTCTGATCTGGCTGTTATCTGACATATCATTTTCGCATGAGGAAATGCATGTTTAACAAAAATAAAACGCATATCGAAAACAAAGCCTTTATGGTGGAACCGTTCCGGGATCCGACAGCTAACAAATGTAATGTCGTGATAGCAAACGATATTTGTATCCGGGTAGCACTGTCACCCTCTGAGGTGCTCCAGCCATTCAGCAAAAACACGAACCAGTAAATCCTCCCCACAACGCTTTCTTCTTTCACTGC
>NZ_SJWV01000836.1:0-255 GCF_004352695.1 Escherichia sp. KCJ4928 | reverse complement strand
GGCGGCAACGATGTATCCACTCGCCCACTGACTGTTTTTTACGTCAGTGGGCCATTGTGTGACAACCACAGTGCTGTAACAGCAACCAGCCTGCTTTACCCAAACTCCAGTCCAGATTTTAACTGAACCGCCATTCACACCCTGACCACGCTGCCCGTACCGGGACGGCTGTTGCCTGCGTGTCGTCTGGCGGCTGAGGAACATATACTATGTACGCAAAATCCTTTCTCGCTCTTGATGGCAACGGACGTCTGA
>NZ_SJWV01000835.1:0-255 GCF_004352695.1 Escherichia sp. KCJ4928 | reverse complement strand
CTCCGGACTCGGCAAGCGTCAGGAAAAAAAGAGAGACCGGCCCCCGCAGTGTATTCAGTCTGCAGACATCAATCAGATTCTGGCAGACAAGTGAAACAGCGCCCAGGGCAGACGCTGCCACAAGCCCCAGGGGAGCCTGCGTAATTTGCTGAGCTTCAATAACGGCATCACGAATGAGTGGAGGCAGCGAACTCAGGGGAAACTCATCACAAGGCTGACCGAATGACATAGTAACCTCACTACACACAGATATAA
>NZ_SJWV01000834.1:0-255 GCF_004352695.1 Escherichia sp. KCJ4928 | reverse complement strand
AGCACAAAACGTTGCCACTGGTCATTCCGGTGCTGTTCTATCACGGTGAGCGCAGCCCGTACCCGTACAGCATGAACTGGCTGGACTGTTTTGAGAATCCGGCGCTTGCGGCTAAAATATACACAAAGCCGTTTCCGCTGGTTGATATCACTGTCGTTGATGACAATGAAATCATGAACCATCGCCGGATGGCCGCACTGACGCTGCTGATGAAGCATATCCGCCATCGTGACATGATGGAGCTGCTGGACAAAC
>NZ_SJWV01000833.1:0-255 GCF_004352695.1 Escherichia sp. KCJ4928 | reverse complement strand
CGTGTTCAACCAGGGCTTCGGCCTGCTGACCGGTGGCATAGTGGGTATGCAGGATGCGACCGTTCCAGGCCGGCTCACCGTGCAGGTGGCAGTAAACGGTACGGAACACCCCGTCGCGGCAAAAAACGGAAATCGTGCTGCTGACTGTCATGAAAACGTCTCCTTCTGCTGAATCAGGTCGCCGGGCCGACCGGTTGCTCCCCCGGAGGGGCGAAAGCCCCTTCTGCCGTCCACTTCTTCGGGGTTTCTCCCCGC
>NZ_SJWV01000832.1:0-255 GCF_004352695.1 Escherichia sp. KCJ4928 | reverse complement strand
TCACCAGTATGGATCAACATCCACCTTTGCCCCAACGCTGATTCGGTGTGAATTGGTTGCGAGAATGCGATTGTGTAAACGTCTTCAATTGTAACGATACGATTATTATCCGCAGTGGCTGCACGGGAGGATAAGTGTTTCATAAAGGGTCTCATAGCGTTAATTTTGAACAAAAATTATTTGTTCAGGAGGAGGATATGAAAATACTGTTCGCTTTTGTCATGAACTGGCTGTTTGTTAACGGACAAATCATGA
>NZ_SJWV01000831.1:0-255 GCF_004352695.1 Escherichia sp. KCJ4928 | reverse complement strand
TTTACGCACATGATTTGCGCCTGACGCCTCCGAACTGGCTGTGGCTCAAGGGCGTTGACCGGACGCTCTTCTATGCCCTTCACCGGGCAAACACCACAAAAGGCTTCATCGAAGGGGCCGGCGTGGTGGCCGTTGCCCGGGCAGAAAATGAAGCGTGTCGTCTCGGCCTGCCCTGCCCGGAACCCTGTGTGGAAGAAGCCATTGAAGGGCTGCGGCAGGACATGCTGAGACTGGGGTTGATATGGGACGAACCTC
>NZ_SJWV01000830.1:0-255 GCF_004352695.1 Escherichia sp. KCJ4928 | reverse complement strand
ACGGTCCGGCAGTGGCGGATGAGTTCGACAACCCCACCACGGATATCCGGAAGGACAGATGCAGTAAATGCATGCGCGGGTGTGAGATGCGCGGCATGGTGGCTAATTTCGGCGGTTTCCTTTCCATTAATAAACTTTCGCAGTAAATCCCGTTTTATGACACAGACTGAATCAGCGATTCTGGCGCATGCCCGGCGGTGTGCGCCAGCGGAGTCGTGCGGCTTCGTGATAAGCACCCCGGAGGGCGAACGGTAC
>NZ_SJWV01000082.1:0-17841 GCF_004352695.1 Escherichia sp. KCJ4928 | reverse complement strand
CAACATACCGGAGACGGTTATATTTACAAATCTTTATAATTAAGGTAGACGCTTTATCTCTTGCGCAATAGAAGCGGCTTCCTGACTCCAGACACTGGCCAGTACTTTAACCATCTCATCGTAACCATCCTGAGTTTGCACTCCTTCCAGACGGAACGGACGTTTGATCAGTTGTCCCTGGTGGTTCAACAGCCACTCACCACTGACAATGACCTTGCCATCATAGCGACCGTTAAACTCCGTTACGGTAACATTGAGCGTGTCCTGGGCGCTTCCCAGAGGCTGGGAGGCAACCACCCAGCCGGGCAGTTGCGTACTCAGGTTGGCAACCAGGGTGTTGCGCAACTGTTGATCCAACGGGCTGGCCCACAAGTTGTTGTTGGCAATCACATACTTCACATCACTGGTTTGATAAACCACACCATTCCCCGCCAGATAGTCAGGAACAGTGACCTGCTCTACCCATAACAGACGATTGCCCTGGCTGGCGGTACTTTGTGTACCGCTCTGCACCACAGGTAACTGGTAATAGTTTTTATTAATTTCGCCGGAGCTGCATCCGGCCAGCCACAGTGCTGCAATCGTCACTAGCCACTTTTTCATTGTTTCGCCCTCTTCGGCTCTGGATCTTTTTTGTCCTTCGCTTCAAATACCAGCGCGTTACTCTTCTCATTGAGCGTTTTCAGCACCGGTTGCAGTTCTCGCAACACCTGATCAAGGCGCTGCATATCCGCCACCATCTTGTTGTAGGCTGCGGAGCCAGGCTGGAAGCCCTGCATGCTGCGATTCAATTCACGCAACGTTGACTGCATATCCGTCGGCAACTGCTGCATCGACTGGCTAGCGAGGATCTTGTTCATGCTATCCAGCGTCGTTTGCAGGTTTTTCATTGTGCGCTGACTTTCAGAAAGCGTACTGGTTGCCTGTTCAATCATCGGATTCAATGGCAGTTTGTTGATCTTATCCAACGCTTCCATCAGTCGTTGCTGGATTTGCGCCAGGCCGCCGCTAACGGTCGGGATAATCTGATAACCATTAAATTCACGAATACCGGTTATTGCAGGCGTATTTGGATAGAAATCGAGATCAACATACAGTGCACCAGTGACCAGGTTTCCGGTTTTCAGCGATCCGCGTAAACCACGTTTCAACAATTCGCCAAGGTGCTCAACAACATCCGCATTTTCGCCAAGCTGCATTTTCAGCCGCTCTGGCTCGATACGAATCAGTACCGGAATACGGTAATCATCGTTAAATGTCTGACGCATATTCGGCGCAAAGAATGGCACTTTGCTTACGGTACCCAGGCGAATACCCCGGAACTCTACCGGAGCTCCCGGTTGCAGACCGCGTACCGAATCTTTAAAGAACATCAGATAATCAATGTGATCGGTGTACAACGAATCCTGAATGCTCTTCTGATCATCATACAAAACGAAAGCTGTTTTCGGTGCCACTGGCTGCCCTAAATCCAGACCTTCCGGCACATCAAAGCTGACACCGCCACTCAGCAGCGTTGTCAATGAGCCCATCTCCACACGCATCCCTGCTGACGTCAGATCAACCGCAATGCCACTATCTTTCCAGAAGCGAACATTGTTGGTCACCAGTCGGTCATAAGGTGCATTGATGAACAGTTGATAGCTGATATTGCGTTTTTGTGTATCGAAGGTGCTGGTTTCAACCGAACCTACCCGATAGCCACGGAACAGCACCGGATCTCCTGGCGAGAGCTGCCCGGCTTTTTTGCTATCGAGAATCACACGGATACCTTTCGCATCAGGCGGGGCCAACGGTGGCGAGTCCAGCAAATCGTATTTATCCATTTTGCTGCCTTTCGCGCCTGGCTGCAGTTCGATATAAACTCCAGACAGCAGCGTTCCCAGGCCGCTAATCCCTTCGCGACCAATCTGCGGTTTCACCACCCAAAAGACGGTGTCTTTATGCAGCAATTTTTCCATACCGGAATTCAGCCGCGCTTTGATTTCAACGTGCGTCAAATCATCAGCCAGTGTGGCGCTTTCAACCACGCCGACGTCAACGCTACGGCTTTTAATGGTGGTTTTGCCACCTTCAATTCCTTCCGCATTCGCGGTGATCAGGGTCACTTCCGGTCCCTGATGGCTGTAATGATAAAAAAGAACCCAGGCCCCAATGAGCGCCGTGACGATAGGAAATATCCACACGGGAGACCAGTTCTTCACTTTCTGGATTTTGGCTTCCCCATTATTAGATTCCATACTGTCAGGACTCCTCATGCTCTGATTCAGGTTGACGATCCCACGACAAACGCGGGTCAAACGTCATAGCAGAAAACAT
Source organism: Escherichia sp. KCJ4928 (assembly GCF_004352695.1). Taxonomy (NCBI): domain Bacteria; kingdom Pseudomonadati; phylum Pseudomonadota; class Gammaproteobacteria; order Enterobacterales; family Enterobacteriaceae; genus Escherichia; species Escherichia sp. KCJ4928. Next base: position 15,522 of record NZ_SJWV01000082.1, on the reverse strand, counting down.
TGTCATTATGACGACTAAAGCAAACATTAATGCACCCATTGCCGGATAAATACTCATTAAACCTCCCATACGCACCAGCGCCGAGAGCACCGCGATAACGAAAACGTCAATCATCGACCAGCGGCCTACAAACTCAACAACTTCATAAATCAAATGCATTCTTTCACTGTCGCGCTTGCCATGCCCTTTGGCATCCCAACACAGCCACGCGATGGCGATCATCTTTAACGTTGGCACCATAATACTGGCCAGAAAGATCACCGCAGCGACGGGATAAGAGCCTTCGCTCCATAACAGAATGACCCCAGCGAGAATCGTCGACGGCATCTTCGAGCCTAATAAATCCGTCACCATGATGGGCAAAATATTAGCCGGAAGATACAGCATGATGGACGTTACAAGCAGCGCGAGTGTCCACTGCAGGCTGTTTCTACGCCGAACGTACCCTTTGGTACTACAACGCGGGCACACGGGTTCATCAGCAGGAAGGATTGCCGTACAACAGGAGCACGAACGCAGCCCCTGACGTATCCCCGTGACGCCTGGTTTTAGCGGCTGGCGCAGTTCTGGCATCGGGGCGATGTCGTCCCATAACCAGCGACGATCAACGCACTGAAAAGCGCGCAGTTGCAGGACACAAAATAAACACCAGGGGAGAAAGCTGCTGCCTACCCCAATGCTGCCGTAAGCCATCAGTTTAACGAAACTGACCAGCACACCAGCGAGGAAAATCTCCGCCATTCCCCAGGTTTTGAGTTGAAAAAGCACCCGTGCCAGTTGCTCTTTTAAACGGACCGGTAATTCCGCGCGATTCACCAGTAACAGAATGGTTATCAGACAAAACGCGGGAACCAGTTGCACAAACAACAGGAAAAAGGTGCCGAGGCTGGCGTAGTCCTCAGAAAAAAGCACGCCGGGAATTTCCAGTAATGTAATTTCACTGGTAACTCCTGCAACGTTCATATTCACAAAAGGAAACAAGTTGGACAGCAACAGCATGAACAGTGCAGCCAACGCATAGGCGGTGGGACGCTGCCGAGGGGCATCCCACGCCACGGTTAACGTTGTGCCACACCGGGGACATGCCGCTTTCTGACCATGCTCAAGGCGCGGTAACGCCACCAGCATGTCACACTGCGAGCACAGGATGTGCTTCGCGGCATGATGATGTTCGCACATTGGTACTCCTTAATGATGCGCTATTTTACAGATGACTAACAAAGTGTTGGTTTTCATGCCTGATAAACCCAGTTCATCAGGCAATTTTACCGTTGTCAGCTGTCTCTGTTTAAATCGACTATTTTGCGATCAGCCACCATTTTTTAACGCTTCAAGATACTCCCAGCGTTCAAAGGCTTGCTCCAGCTCCTGCTCTGCAGCAGCCATATCGGCGAGCACTTTTTGTGTCTGCTCATGTGGCTGACTGAAGAAGGAAGCATCCGCCACCTGCGTCTGTAGGGCTTCCAGCTTCGCCTCCAGATCTTCGAGCAATTGCGGTAGCTGCTCCAGTTCGCGCTGCAATTTATAGCTTAGTTTGCTACTGCTGCGTTTTACAGTTTCTGCTTTTGCCGCGGCGGCTTCTTCGGTTTTTTTCACCGCAGGCTGTTTGAGCGCCACATACTGCTCTTGCTGACCACGGGCATCATGATAACCGCCGACATAACGACCAATTTTACCGCCGCCTTCGAAGATCCAACATTCTGTAACGGTGTTATCGACAAACTGACGATCGTGGCTAACCAGCAATACCGTGCCCTGATAGCTGTCGATCAGTTCTTCCAGCAGTTCCAGCGTTTCGACATCAAGATCGTTGGTCGGTTCGTCAAGAATCAATAAGTTGCTTGGTTTGAGGAACAAACGCGCCAGCAGCAAGCGGTTCCGCTCACCGCCAGAAAGCGCACGTACCGGCGTCATCGCCCGTTTCGGATGGAACAGAAAGTCCTGCAAATAGCCCAATACGTGGCGTGGCTTGCCGTTAACCATCACCTCTTGCTTACCTTCGGCAAGGTTATCCATCACCGTTTTATCGGGATCCAGTTCCGCGCGGTGCTGATCGAAATAAGCCACTTCCAGTTTGGTGCCAACGTGAATACGCCCGCTGTCCGCTTGAAGCTGACCGAGCATCAGTTTCAGCAGCGTGGTTTTGCCGCACCCATTCGGACCAATCAGGGCAATTTTGTCGCCACGTAGAACCTGGGCCGAAAAATCTTTCACCAGTTGCTTACCGTCAACCTGGTAGCAAACGTCTTCCATTTCGAAAACGATCTTACCGGAGCGGCTGGCCTCTTCCACCTGCATCTTTGCGGTACCCATCACTTCGCGACGTTCACCACGCTCGCGACGCATCGCTTTCAGGGCGCGTACGCGGCCTTCATTACGGGTACGGCGTGCTTTGATCCCCTGGCGGATCCACACCTCTTCCTGCGCCAGTTTGCGATCGAACTCGGCATTTTGTAATTCTTCCACGCGCAGGGCTTCTTCTTTTTCCAGCAGGTACTGGTCGTAATTCCCTGGATAGGTCACCAGCTTGCCGCGATCGAGATCAACAATGCGCGTCGCCATATTGCGGATAAACGAACGGTCGTGGGAGATGAAAATAATCGTCCCGTTGAAAGTTTTCAAAAACCCTTCCAGCCAGTCGATGGTTTCAATATCCAGGTGGTTTGTCGGTTCATCAAGCAACAGCACGCGCGGATTACTCACCAGCGCGCGTCCTAATGCCGCTTTACGCAACCAGCCGCCGGAAAGCGACGACAGCGCAACGTTAGGATCTAACCCCAGTTGCGCCAGCACTTCGTTGATGCGGTTTTCCAGCTGCCACAGGTTGTGGTGATCCAGCTGTTCCTGAACCTTCGCCAGTTCGTTGAGATTTTTCTCGCTCGGGTCGTTCATCACCAGGCGCGAAATATCGTGATAGCGTTTCAGATATTCCGCTTGTTCTTCAATGCCTTCGGCAACGAAATCATAAACGCTACCCTCAACGTTACGCGGCGGATCCTGTTGCAGACGAGCTACAATCAAATCTTGCTCGTAAATAATGCGACCGTCATCCAGCCCTTGTTCACGGTTGAGGATTTTCATTAACGTCGATTTGCCCGCGCCGTTGCGGCCCACCAGACAAACACGTTCGTTATCTTCGATATGCAGTTCTGCGTTATCGAGAAGCGGCGCGTCGCTGAACGACAGCCATGCGCCATGCATACTGATTAATGACATTACTATTCCTTTAGGCTGCGGTAATCAGCCAGCAGTTGTGGATCTGGCGGTTACGGGCGAAATCCTGGGAGAGCGTTTTTTGCGTAATTTCTTGTGCTTTCAGTCCCAGTTTTGCCAGGCCGTCGAGATCCATACGGAAGCCACGTTTATTGTTCGAGAACATGATCGTCCCACCTGCACGCAGCAGACGTTTCAAATCTTTCATCAGCGCCAGATGATCGCGCTGAACATCAAACGCATCTTCCATTCGTTTTGAGTTAGAGAAGGTTGGCGGATCGATAAAGATCAGATCGAACTGTTCATTTGCCTCACGCAGCCACGCCAGGCAATCGGCCTGAATCAGGCGATGCGCACGCCCGGTCAGGCCATTCAAACGCAGGTTGCGTTCTGCCCACTCCAGATAAGTACGCGACATATCCACGGTGGTGGTGCTGCGTGCACCGCCTAATCCCGCATGCACGGTGGCGCTGCCGGTATAAGAGAACAGGTTGAGGAAATCTTTGCCTTTGCTCATCTGACCGAGCATACGACGGGCGATACGGTGATCGAGAAACAGACCGGTATCGAGGTAATCCGTCAGGTTCACCAACAAGTGAGCGTTATATTCGGTAACTTCAAGAAACTCGCCCTTCTCGCCCAGTTTCTGGTACTGATTTTTGCCCTTCTGGCGTTCACGGGTTTTCAGCACCAGTTTGTTTGGCGCAATCCCCAGTACCGAAATGGTTGCAGCGATAATATCGAACAGACGCTGACGCGCTTTGTGAGCATCAATAGTTTTTGGCGGCGCATACTCCTGCACCACCACCCAGTCGGCATAACGGTCAACGGCAACGTTATATTCCGGTAGATCGGCGTCATACAGGCGGTAACATTCAATTCCTTCCTGGCGAGCCCACTTCTCGAATTTTTTGAGGTTCTTACGCAGGCGGTTGGCGTAGTCTTCCGCTACCATCGCCGGTTTGCTGTCTGGAGTGCTTTCGGCAACGTGGTAATTTTTCTGTACGCAGTCCAGCGGGCCGTTTTTCGCCTTGTACTGTTTGTCTGCACGCAGCTGCAAGCAGCTTAGCAGATCCGGCGAGGCACTAAACAAAGAGAGATTCCAGCCACCAAACTGGTTTTTCATGATCCGACCCAGCAGGCTATGCAGCGCAATCAGCGCCGGTTCGCTGTCCAGACGTTCCCCGTATGGCGGGTTGCTCAACACTGTGCCGTACGGCCCTTTCGGCAGCGGATTGGTCAGTTGCGCGACATCTTTCACCTCAAAGGTGATCAGTTCACCAATCCCCGCAAGACGGGCGTTAGTGCGCGCACGTTGAATCACCCGTGCGTCGCTGTCCGAACCGTAAAAATGAGAGCTATACTCAGCCAGGCCTTTACGGGCACGAGTTTGCGCTTCCGCTTTCACTTCCTGCCAGATATCTTCATCATGCTGCACCCAGCCGCTAAAGCCCCAACGCCCACGGTGCAAGCCTGGTGCGCGATCGGTCGCTAGCATCGCCGCTTCAATCAGCAACGTACCGGAACCACACATCGGATCGAGCAGCGGTGTTCCTGGCTGCCAGCCGGATCGCATCACAATAGCGGCTGCCAGGGTTTCTTTGATCGGCGCAATACCAGCACGATCGCGATAGCCACGCAGATGTAAACCATCACCACTCAGATCAAGAGCGATACTGGCGGTTTCTTTATGCAGCCAGACGTTAACGCGGATATCCGGCGCATCGCGATCAACATTTGGACGCGGCAGATTTTTCCGCGTGAAAGCATCGACGATCGCGTCTTTCACTTTCATCGCGCCGTACTGACTGTTGCGGATGGTGTCATTCAAACCACTGAAGTGGACAGCGAAGGTCGCGCCAGGATTAAACATCTCTGTCCAGTTGATCGCCTGAACACCGAGATAGAGGTCTAAATCGCTGTAAACCTTACACTCGCCCAGCGGCAACATAATACGCGAGGCCAGGCGGCTCCACATCAGGCTCTGGTAAACAAGCCGTGTGTCGCCCTTGAAATGGACCCCACCCTGAACCACCTGGCATTCAACGGCCCCCAGGTTTTCCAGTTCAGTTTTTAACAGCTCTTCCAGCCCACGGGCCGTACTGGCAAACAGAGAATTCATATCGTCACTTTTGCTCTAAGAGCCTACCGCAGTAGGCGTAATTGTTGCAGTCAGTCTGGACATGGACAGCGCGGAGAAACCGGAGCGTACACAAGTACGTGAGGATTTCGAGCACAACCCAGGGCCAAACTGACAAATAAAATAGCCTAATGGGACAGGCGCTAAGAAAATTGTTGCGCATTATAGCTAATAAGCGCGTCATGTCATAAAGTTGAGGGCTTATTTTCATTTGAGGACCGCACCGTGGTGACATTAACCCGGCTTTTTATTCATCCTGTTAAATCGATGCGCGGCATTGGTCTTACACATGCTCTGGCTGATGTCAGTGGTCTGGCCTTCGATCGCATCTTTATGATCACGGAACCTGACGGTACGTTTATTACCGCTCGCCAGTTTCCCCAGATGGTACGGTTTACTCCTTCACCTGTGCATGATGGCTTGCATCTCACCGCACCAGATGGCAGTAGCGCATATGTTCGTTTTGCTGATTTCGCCACACAAGACGCACCAACCGAAGTTTGGGGCACACATTTTACCGCGCGAATTGCGCCAGACGCGATCAACAAATGGCTAAGTGGATTTTTCTCCCGCGAAGTGCAATTACGCTGGGTGGGGCCACAAATGACCCGGCGCGTGAAACGCCACAACACTGTACCCCTGTCATTTGCTGATGGCTATCCTTACCTTCTTGCTAACGAAGCCTCGTTACGTGATCTCCAACAACGTTGTCCGGCCAGTGTAAAAATGGAGCAATTCCGCCCCAATCTGGTGGTTTCCGGCGCGTCAGCCTGGGAAGAAGATAGCTGGAAAGTGATTCGCATTGGTGATGTGGTGTTTGATGTGGTTAAACCTTGTAGCCGCTGTATTTTCACCACCGTCAGCCCAGAAAAAGGGCAAAAACATCCGGCAGGCGAACCATTAAAAACATTGCAATCTTTCCGCACTGCCCAGGATAACGGCGATGTCGATTTTGGTCAGAATTTAATTGCCCGTAATAGCGGCGTGATTCGCGTTGGCGATGAGGTGGAAATTCTGGCAACGGCTCCGGCAAAAATTTACGGCGCAGCTGCCGCTGATGATACCGCCAACATCACGCAACAACCGGACGCAAATGTAGATATTGACTGGCAGGGACAGGCATTTCGTGGAAATAACCAACAGGTGTTGCTGGAGCAATTAGAAAATCAGGGAATTCGTATCCCTTATTCTTGCCGCGCGGGCATTTGTGGAAGTTGCCGTGTTCAGCTTTTAGAAGGCGAAGTCACGCCGCTGAAAAAATCAGCAATGGGCGATGATGGCACCATTCTTTGCTGTAGCTGTGTACCGAAGACTGCACTTAAGTTGGCGCGTTAGACAGCCTGTTCGAGGCTGAAGCTGTCAACATTAACCTGCGGTTTCAGCCTGTCGTTCATGATTTTAATGGCGTCGCCCAACTGCATCGCGCGACCCGCAATAACAACGCAGGGTTGTGCCAGCAGGCATAGTGCGGCATTTTCGCCAGATTCAACGACCAGCAAATTGACCTGCTCGTGAGTATCGCTCAACCAAACGCAGGCCGCATCGCCCGGCATGGGCACCCACATTTCACCATGGGAAACAAAATGCCAGCTTTTCGGCATTTGCGGTTTGAGATAGCGAATTGCTACCAGTGCATTCAGCACCAGTTCGGCTTTTTGTTCTTTAGATAAATTAAAATCGCGGCACTTTTCTTCAAAAGAGAAATAGAGCGCGGCGTCGTCAACGCAAAAGCCTGCGGGAGAAAAGGCATCTGGAGTCAACATCTTGCGCGCAAAACGTGAGCGAAATAGCATACCATTGGCTAAATCGAGCATCATTCGATCGTGCTCTTCATCGTAATACCAACGCCAGTTATCGTCTGGTTTAATTCGCATCTGCCTCTCCCCTACCCTATAAAACCGCAGCAACACAATCCATTGTCGCTTCGCTTAATAACCTCAACAATAAAAGTACAAAATGTCTAAATAAGCAACAGCGATGAATATAAAACAACCAGGGCTGAAAATAAAGCCCTGATTATCTTATAAAGAGGAATTCGAAGAAATAATTAGATATGGGTAACGATTTCTTTAATCAGCGGCGGACCTTTAAAAATAAAACCAGAATAAATTTGCACCAGTGAGGCACCCGCAGCAATCTTTTCACGCGCAGCGATAACCGAGTCGATGCCGCCAACACCGATGATCGGTAAGCGACCGTTTAATTCCAGTGACAAGCGGCGAATAATTTCGGTGCTTTTTAACTGAAGCGGACGACCACTTAAGCCACCGGTTTGATCGCAATTTTTCATTCCCTGAACAAGAGAACGATCGAGTGTGGTATTGGTTGCAATAACGCCATCAATATTATGGCGAACTAAACTATCGGCAACCTGGATCAATTCTTCTTCAGAAAGATCCGGCGCGATCTTCACTGCGATCGGCACATATTTATGGTGCATCGCTTGCAAATCATTTTGCTTATTTTTAATCGCGGTTAAGAGATCATCCAGCGCTTCACCATATTGCAGCGTGCGTAATCCTGGGGTATTCGGCGATGAAATATTGATGGCGATATATCCCGCATAGGCATAGATTTTTTCCATACAAATCAGATAGTCATCTTTGCCCTGCTCCACTGGCGTATCTTTATTTTTGCCGATGTTAATACCCAGGACGCCGTCATAATGGGCCTTTTTTACGTTCTCTACGAGGTTATCAACGCCAAGATTATTAAAGCCCATACGGTTGATCAAACCTTCGGCATCTACCAGACGAAAGAGACGCGGCTTGTCATTACCTGGCTGTGGACGTGGCGTGACGGTACCGATCTCGATCGATCCAAATCCCATCGCGCCTAACGCGTCAATGCACTCCCCGTCTTTATCAAGACCGGCTGCCAGACCAAGCGGATTTTTAAACGTCAGGCCCATGCAGTTAACAGGTTTCGCAGGCACTTTCTGCCGCACCAGTGCTTCAAACGGCGTTCCTGTAATACGGCGTAATTGCTGAAAAGTAAACTCATGAGCGCGCTCTGGATCGAGCTGGAAAAGGGCTTTACGAACGAAGGGGTAGTACATGAACTCTCCTGGATTCCCGGTGTGCAAACCGGGGGCGTATTATGTGCGAGTTCGGACCAAAAGGGAATTGACCTGCGGCAAAAAAAACGCAAACGTTTTCCGAACCTGTTTCAGGGCAGATTTTGCTCCTTCTTTGCACTCAACCCGCCGTAATCATTTATCGCCCGCCAGGCGACATGACACGGTGCGATTGCCTGACACCAGCTTGTCTGACGCTGGCTTTTAGGCGGCACAACTCCCGCATTACTTAACGCTTTACCATTTACGCTCAACTGAATCAGGTTAATGTAGTAAGGCGTTGGGTTAGTGAGTTGTACACCCTGCGAATTCCGTGTCCAGCGTAATTGTTGATAAGCTTCCAGCGGGTCGCCCGGCAAACCTTCGGGTCGCCAGAACAGTTTAAATACCGAGCGCATCGCCACTTTTACGCTCTGATTTTCAACTTTGCCGGATGGCACGCTGGCAATGCTTAACTCAAATAGCGTTTCGCGATCCACAGGCAAGATGTCGCTTTCCGTTCTCAGCAAGCGCAACGTGCCTGTAGTACCGGGCTTCAGGAGAATAAGTGGCGGAGCGGCCAGTAATGGTGCTGGCACTGTCGACGCTTCCCCCCCGGCCCAACGCGTTGGGCGGTTGATTTTACTGTTAATAAGCCAGGATTCCTGACTGGTATTAGTCAGTAAAATAGATATCGATTCTCTGTCTGCCGGAAAGATAAATCGCGTTCCGCCGACCACCACTCCTGCCCGCAATTCACCCGCCACCAGCAGCGATAAAACGGCGAAAATCAAGAGCGCCAATCTGTTCCACGTATTAGTCATAATGAAGTACAAATGTCGCGCTGGCATTCACTTTACCCGACTGCACATCGCTATTGACAGGTCGCAATTGCGCATAAAAAGTTAATGGCACCTTACCGCTATGTAGGCTGTAGTCTTTACTCGCCTGGTTAAGCGGAATCAATATCTTCGCATCATCCAGAATCGCAATTGCCAGCCCGCTGGCTGCATCCGTACCACTTTCAATGGACAGCATTTCGCTCTGCACTCCGTCGGGGGTTCCTGAAAAGGTGACGTCAACCGTGCTGACATCTGTTCCGCAATCCTGCAAATTAATGATGAAAGATTTCTCCGGGCCATAATTCCCATGAAAAAAACGTGTCAGCGAGACATCGCCTAACTGCACATTGATTTGCTTGCTATCCTGTGCCAGCACGCATGTATTACGGCGAAACGATCCGCTAATGTTGACTGTGCCATCATGGGCAAATAGCTCACAGCCCCCCGTTAATCCCAGTAAGAACAGAATCCAGATTATCCGTTTCAACATCACTCCTTCACTGGTAAACCAGATCAAAATAGAGAACCGCCGTCGCATTACCGCCCGTTGCTCCCGCCTTTGTGGACTTATAACGAAGTTGATATTTGAGTGTGTTATCCCCGGCTTTTAAGGGCGTAAGAGGCTGGACCTGATTGAGCGGGATTTCTTGCTGACTTTGCGCATCAAGAATTTGCACGGCAATCCCCGTTGCCATACCACCGCTTCCGCCTGTGTCAGTTAGTTTGAGCAGTGTCGGCGCAAGGGTGTCAGCCTCGCCGCTAAAAAGGACGTCCGCGCCAGTAATACCAGCGGCACAACCGGTGATATCGATATTCAAATCAGCAGCAGTGCTTACGGTATTCGCGGCCTGAAAATCACTGATATTAAAATCACCAATATGAATATTTTGTAATGCACTTTTGGTGGCGACATCACAGCCCTGATCGACCACATTCCCATAAATATGCATACTAACTTGTTCAGGCCCAGCCATCCCGACATGGATGTTAAGAATGCTAAAGAACAAGATAACGCACTGAAATATCGTTTTTTTCTTCATACGTTCACGCGTTAATCAAAATTTATTCTCACCGTTGCCGTGGCTTCAAATCGCCCGGTTTCTGGTGGTACACCTGTCGTGCTGACTGGATAGACATTCATTCGCGCGATACTGTCTGCATCATCAGGAATAGAGAGCGGTAATGTTCCACCAGCAGGGGAAATAATGTTGTTCTGGCTATCGGTCACCACCACGCCCACGCCAGGACGTGACGTCTTAATCGCCTGGGGATAGCTGGGGTCTGTGGTTGCCGTCAGACTCAGGTTGACGTTAACTAACCCCGCGTTTCCCGTGTTACACCTGACTGGAATTGCGAGTTCTGCCGTTCTGGCCCCAAGGGGTTTATGCCCTACAACACGAAAGTTAGCCGCAAATACGTCGCCCAGATCGACCTCGATAGTCTCTCCGGCATTGACGGAACATGAGCCAAGTGAATTGATCGTACCAGACAGGTAATACACTAAAACCGATGTACCTGTAGTCGTGCAGGAATCACCTGCGGGTATGTTGTAGCATTCAAATAATCGCGCCAGCGCCATAGGAGGAATGACGACCGAACCAACGAACGGCTGCAATATTTTCAGGGAAAAGCTACCGCTATTACCGCTAGCCCCCTGGCCACCTAAACGTTGACCGCCGGGATCGCAAATATGCCATCGTGTATCTGCCCCTGTGCCCACGTTTTCGAAAGGAACCGCAGTAGGAGAACTGCCTTTAACCTGCAATAAAACTTTGGCGGCAAGATAGTCATTAATTTTGTACCAGTTGTCGCCTAAATAGACTAACGGTGAATCCGCGGCGAATGCCCATCGGCCACTTCTGACATTGTCTTTATCGCAATCACAGGAAACATAATAATCATTCGATTCGTTCCACTGATAAAATTTGTCTTTAACTACTCCAGCCGTATTTTCTTCTTCCTCCAGGGTTTTAACGCCAAAATTGACGCCAATATACGGATTCCCCTGAGTGGTATGACACTGCCCGCTATAAGCAGCAGTTTGAGCGCACCATAGCATTAAGACGGCGGCAAAAAATAGTCGTAGTAATAACACGCATTTTTCTCCAAAGATTATCTGCATATGGCATCCATTCGCGTAATCGCAGAGTTAATTTGTTGTTCGGTAAGCTGGTAACTGATATGACAAATTTGATCGGGAGCTTCGCCCCAGCGTACAGTTATCGCTCCCTGAGCGGGCAAACCGGACATATAGAGCGAGCCATCATCATCAATAATGCCGCTATTAGTCTGTATGCCGTCCAGCGTCGCTATCGCGCCAAAACGCAGCGGTATACCCTGCTTTGATGTTTTCATTAATACCCTTGCTCCCGCATGGGCATTGAACTCCGCCAGAACCAACGCCCCTTTGGTGGGAACCACGTTGACTACTGCATTTTCAAGATCCACGTTACGTTTTAACGATGCCGCATCAAGTGCGATTCGATTTTCCCGATAAGAAGTGGCATAGGGGACAACGGTATATCCGCGCCAGTCAGTTTTCAGCCCGGTGCTGTTCGCCACACGAGTATTCTCTGCGCCTGGTGCTGCAATCAGCACGTTAGTTTCCCCCAGCGATTGCCCCAGGGTAATGCCCTGTGAATGGGCAACTAAACTGCCTGAAAGAGCGTAGTTCAGTTGTTGTTGACTGCCGTTATCGCTGTAGTTGTAGCCCACTCGGGCATCTGCAAACGCCCCTTTGTAGTCCATGCTGGCGCTACCATTAGCCGCTTTCCCCTCGCTGTTATATCCCTGTTGCACGCTGTAGCTCAGGTTACCGTCATCGAGTAGTGTCTCCGTTAAACCCAGGTTTTGTGTAATGTGCCCTTCGTTATCGATACTGGTGTTAGAGGTCATCCAGGCGTAATTTTTTTTCCTGGTATAGCTATCATTACTTCTGGGGAGCAACAGATTGAGCGGCAGGGAAAAATTTAGTGCAAACACCTGATCAGCATCAGGTTGACCACGGGACTTACTGTAGTTCCAGGAAACCCCCAGCGAGAGATCTTTAATTTGCGTGTTGTAGCCAAACTGTAATAGCCGATCCTGTTGATCGGTATGCCAGTAAGTTTGCTGGCTACCACTTAAATAAAACGAACCGTACTCGCCTAATTGCTGGGAGATATTGACCTGCAGTTTGCCACGTTTGGTGTAAAACAAATTGTAATAACGCGACCACATCGGCGTATCTTCATCATCACCGTCATTAAATTCGTAGCCATCCATATGTTTATACATGGTGTCGGAAAGGGTGTAGAAACCCGACGTCGAATAGCGATAGCCCATCAATTGAAAATTAGTGCCCAATTGGTTGAGCGTTTTGGCATACAGAAAACGATATGACTGACCTTTATGTTCGCTTTGGTCTGCCAGCGTACTCTTCGCCTGGGTCGCATCGAACGAAATTGCTCCGAAATCGCCAAGGTTAAATCCCAGACCAAACATGGCGGCACGGTAATATTCAGCATATTGTCCACCACCATACCATGTCGTTCCCCACGGTCCGCCCCACTGCAACGTGGCCTGGGCAAATTTGCTCTCCTGCTGTTCATTACTATTGGTTCTGTATTTCGCCAGTGTCACCGCGTATTTGATTCGCCCCTGACGCTGGAGTAATGGCACGCTGGAAAACGGTACGCTGTAGCTATTGACGCTGCCGTCCGCTTCTTTGATTTCAACTAACAAATCACCGCTCGACGACGTGGAATAGAGATCACTAATTTCAAAAGCACCAGGCGATACATAAGTTTGGTAAATGGTGTAACCATTTTGCTTAATCGTTATCTGGGCATTGCTTTTGGCGATACCACGCACCACAGGCGCAAACCCTTTCAGGCTGTCTGGCAGCATGTTGTCATCTGACGCCAGCTGCACACCACGAAAGCTGACACTATCGAAAAAATCGCCTGCAGTATAATCATCACCTACGGTCAGTTCGCCTTTTAGTGGAATAACCGCCCGCTGCAAATAGCTGCTGAGATTCTTCCATTCTGCGGTTTGGCCACTACTGCGACTCCATGTTGAATTGTTGCGCAATCTCCATGGGCCTAAATTAACGCCACTGTTTAAATTCAGAAAATAGCTGTCGCCAGAATCACTGTCTGCGCTGCTATGAATACTGTTAGCCCCGCTAAACGAATATCCCAGTAATAGCGCGTTGATCCCTTCATCCCAACGTTCAGGGGGGACATAACCACGGGCATTACTTTTGATGGCGATTTGCGGTACTGAAATTTCCAGACGGAGTTTATTCACATTAAACGTTACGCTGGCATCCGGAATAATCTCCGCCAATGGCACACACGCTTGTTTGTCCAGTTGTTTAAAAGCCGGAAACGCATCAGTATTAACACCCATTGCATCCAGGCTTTCAGTCGTCAAACAGGCGGCAATCCCCTTCTCTGGCGTTATCTCAACAAAATTGACGGTGCGCGTATCTACAATTGTCTGATTCAGAACAATATCGACACGATAAACCCCTGGCGTTATTTTTTGTCCTTTTTCGAAACGAGACAAATCGGCCACCATTGAGGGATCATCTTTGAAAAAAGCAGGATCGAACCAGGTTTCAGCTTGTGCATTGAACGCTGCCGACACAAACACCACCAGCCCACCAATAAACGATGGCACTCCACCAGAGCTTAACAGGCTGTGTTGTCGATGAGTTCTATACATCTCGCTCTCTTAACTGAAGACGGCTTACGATTTACAGTTGAGTTGCGGCGTTTCCGCCCCGTAGTCATTGATGGTTCGATACGTTACGCTGCTATTTTTGGCCCCCTTTGGCAGAGAAAATTGGTATTTATCAAAGGGGGAAATCATTTGATTTTTAACTACTTTTCCACCTATTTTCAGGTCTGTCAGGGTAATGAAATAAGGTGTTGGGTTACTGACCGTAACCATGTCAGCTGACGAAGTGCAACGCAGTTTCGCCGGAGCCTCGCCTAAGGGATACGCTAAACCTTTTGGTCGCCAGAAAAGTTTGATGACGCTTTGTGTGGCAATCTTCAGGGTATTTCCCTCTTCCCGCTTCGTTGTTGAAGGGACTGCCCGTACGCTAGTGAAGAAAAGGGTTTCTCTGTCTTTCGCCAACGGCGCACCAATGTACATAATGCGTAACAGATTCTCATTAGCCGGATTCAGCACAAATAGCGGTGGTGTAATAATAAAATCTGCTGATTTTTTATTATCTGGGGTCATCACCCATGACTGAATAAGATAAGGAACATCCGGACTGGTGTTACGTACACCCAGTGAAATTTGCTCTTCACCTTCTGAATAAACAAGACGTGTTGCTGCAAGTCCAATCCCGCCTTTACCTGCCGCCCATGCGGATGAGCAGCTGAGTAATATTGCCGTTAAACTTACGGTCACAATTCCCTTTGTTATGCAAGTTTTCATAAATAGTCACTCTTAAAAAATATGAATATCCCCTCCAGAACACTAGAGGGGTACTAATTAATAAAACAATTAATGAGTTCTATTAATAATAGTTAATATGGAAATTTGTTACCGCATTCACATTACCAGAAGTCGCTTTCCCCGTAGCGATATAATCAACTTTAAAGGTCACTGTTTGCTCAGCAGAATCCGCTAACTGAATATTCGACGTTTCGGTACCGGGAGTTACCGATGTAGAACCATCTGGCAGATACATTTGTAGAGCAACATTCGTCGCTGCATCGGTGGTAGCCTGGTTGGCAAATGCTGTAGGTTGCACGCCGTCAGCCGTACCACTAAAGGTAAACGTCGCATTTTTAGTTACAGTAACATCACAGCCTTCTAAGGCAATTGGTACATCAGTTTTAACGCCAGAGACTGCTCCATTAGTTTGCAACTTGGTGGCGCTGACATTTGGCAATGTGACTACTGAATCTTTCGTCGCAGCTACCAGGGTACAAGCTGGAGCAATAACTTTACCATTAAATGTTACTTTGCCATCCGTGATAGCATTATCATCAGCTGCCATAACGCTGGACGTTGCACATACCACAGTTATAAACGCCGTCAATACACTTTTTTTCATCGTCATCATCCTGATCTCTTCGTAAATATGATAATGCCTTTAAATGACATTAGACTTAATAATAACAATAATTGACCGCCATTTAAATCAAGCATACTAAATCCAATAAGTGACAAATCTTTAATTTATAGATTTCATGAATATTTAAATATTAACTGAACGAGTAATTCATTGATTCAACATCTAATGACTATCCAACAAATAAATA
>NZ_SJWV01000829.1:0-255 GCF_004352695.1 Escherichia sp. KCJ4928 | reverse complement strand
CTACGTTCTCCTGTGGTTTATCTTTAGCCGATGGTTCAGGACTGGCCTGCTGCACTGGCTGAATCTCTGCAGGTTCAGAAGGTGAATCTGTTTCTGCTGTGCCGGTGTCGTGAGCCGTGGTCGTAACTGTGGCGTCAGCATTGGGTTCTTGTGCTAATACATTTCGGTCGTCAGTGGTGGCGGCAGAGGTATTCTTTGCGTTGCTGTCAATGGCAGAAACAGCATTCACCTGCGGTTCATTCGGGGAGGCTGTCC
>NZ_SJWV01000828.1:0-255 GCF_004352695.1 Escherichia sp. KCJ4928 | reverse complement strand
CAAGTAGTGGCAGGATCAGCAGGGCGAGGGAGAAGCACTGACGGGGTTTTCCGGGCAGTATGCGGCGACTGACAGTGGCTACCATGGTGTGGGTATCGGCATCTTCATTACTGAGATACTGACAGGCTAGGAAAAGGTCGGCTTTCTGTGCCCGGGCAAAGTCGCGGGCATGCCGGTACTGTGAGGGCAGTGTTTTCCATTCCAGACCGGCCAGAAACACATTGCGCCCTGCCGTCAGCGGAAACACCTGCCGCC
>NZ_SJWV01000827.1:0-255 GCF_004352695.1 Escherichia sp. KCJ4928 | reverse complement strand
ACAAGGCTGACCGAATGACATAGTAACCTCACTACACACAGATATAAAAGCACTGCAATTCTGGCTATTAATAGCAAAAATAGCAGTCAAATCAATATGAGGTAAAAATTTTTGTTGATTTAATGGTTAAATAATAACCACAGTGTGTTTTGCTGCTGAAGAAAGACAAAATGAATCTGTGTGTCCCCTCCTTCCCTTCAGAGCACATCCACTATTCAAATTTTACACAACCACGTACGAACAAAAAGCATCATC
>NZ_SJWV01000826.1:0-255 GCF_004352695.1 Escherichia sp. KCJ4928 | reverse complement strand
AACCCGTCAGTTGCTTGATGAAACCCGTAAGCAGGTGCATGCCCTGCAGATGCAGGGACCACTGCAAATCCCGACCGGGAATAACGGCCAGTCAACGAAAACCCCGCCTTCCCGCCTGCAGGGCATGAAAATCATGTCGGTGGAAAAAGGAATGGCCTGGATCCGCTGGCAGGGTAGCGCCTGGGCAGTACGGGAAGGTGACAGGCTGGGGAATATCACCATCACCCGGATTGAACCGTCCAGCCGCTCAGTCAT
>NZ_SJWV01000825.1:0-254 GCF_004352695.1 Escherichia sp. KCJ4928 | reverse complement strand
CTCTCAGGAGATAATCAGATATACCTGATAATGTTTCCTGGGGATTCCGGGGTGGATATTTAGATATAAACGGAAAAAACACAGAGTTCTCCCGCTTACAGGCTGTTGATTATGGGGCTGCAATTACTAACAGCAGCACAGACAAGTCATTATTGACTTTAAATCTGTCACCATTGAAAAAAGATGAAATAGCTGTAAGCGTGAAGGCGTTAGATATGAACGCCATCTTTCAGGGGGGACACGGGACAGCCGGA
>NZ_SJWV01000824.1:0-255 GCF_004352695.1 Escherichia sp. KCJ4928 | reverse complement strand
TGTCGGAAGAGAATTCAGTAATGTGAGGTGTCCTGGTCAGGATAATATCTGCTGAGATATTATTAGTTGAGTGTGTTTTTACTGAGCAAAAGCTGGCTTTTAATTCCTGTACTGAAACGCTGTCGCTTGTCCGGGGTTAACTGAAACTGGATGATGATGTAAAATGAAGGCTGTTTTTGTGTTTGTCGAAGAAGTGTTATTTTAATCCATTCTCATCATTGGCTGGCGATTATACAGAAGTATTTGAAGAAAAAA
>NZ_SJWV01000823.1:0-255 GCF_004352695.1 Escherichia sp. KCJ4928 | reverse complement strand
CTTTTGCAACGCTGCCGGAATCAACGACCACTTCTTTTTCAGTCACATCCCCAGTTAAAGGATCTTTGATTTCAATAGTTTTGCTACCATTCAGTCCCTGAACCTGCTTATTGGTACGATCTGACTTAGTATACGCAGCCACAAAACCAAAACCATCAAACTCATAGCTGGCTGAGAAACCATACCCATCACCATTGGCCTTCTGGAGGTCATCGCGCTCATTTTTGCCCTGATACTGCGCCGCAAAATTCAGAC
>NZ_SJWV01000822.1:0-255 GCF_004352695.1 Escherichia sp. KCJ4928 | reverse complement strand
ATTCAGCTGGCAGTGCTATGCGCCACGGAAGCAGTTCGCTGACCCGGTTGACCGGCCAGTCTGCTATGACGCCAAGCACATGGCGAAGGTAGCTTTCTGGATCCACGTCATTCAGTTTGCACGTCCCGATCAGGCTGTACAGTAGCGCTCCCCGCTCACCACCATGGTCAGAGCCGAAGAACAGGAAGTTTTTACGACCCAGACTGACCGCCCGCAGGGCATTTTCAGCGATGTTGTTGTCGATTTCCACCCAGC
>NZ_SJWV01000821.1:0-255 GCF_004352695.1 Escherichia sp. KCJ4928 | reverse complement strand
CAGAACACATCATGCAGGCACATGATGTCTGCGTAACAACGATGACAACGTTACTGGCTCCCTGGAATATCCGTCCTGCCGTCTTCCGTGACCCGGACAAACTCGCAGATTATCTGACAGGAGAGATGCTGACGGCTCTGGCTGACTGGTTTTATCTCAACCCGGAATGGCTGAACGGCAGGGTACGTTATCCTTTAAGCCGTGCCGGTGAGTGGCCAGCCACACAGGATGCGTTCTGCCAGCTTATTTCAGCCA
>NZ_SJWV01000820.1:0-255 GCF_004352695.1 Escherichia sp. KCJ4928 | reverse complement strand
GACCTGTTTTTTCGCGAATATCAGCCCCCTGTAATTGTATCAATATACCTTCTCCGTTGAGCATCAGGCTGTCCAGTGAATGGATCCCACTCCTCCTCATCAGTTCGTAGCAGAGTGTACTCAGCATAGCAAGTGCAGCTTCTGATGATTTACAGTGTGTATTCAGGAGGGTAAGAAATTGTTCAAAAACATCAGGGTTTATACTGGTGCTTTGATATTCGTTACTCATAGTATTTCCTTTCAGGTCATTATTAC
>NZ_SJWV01000081.1:0-17896 GCF_004352695.1 Escherichia sp. KCJ4928 | reverse complement strand
TCTATAGATGGCTCACTATTGTAAAACCATATTTTCTCCATCTGAAGACTATGTTCATTTACCCTCCAGTGACCATGTTGCAGGAAATAGATGATATTCAGGCCTAAATCGTTATCTATTTGCGAAAAGTCATTCAGCATATTAACTTAAACTGTGTTTGATCGATATTTTTTATCAACCTTGCCATGGTGTTGATGACTGTTAACTTTATCTGAATGCTTATCTTGATGGTTTGAAGAGAAGTGCTTAAATATATTGTGAAATACTTTCATAAATAACCTGTAATATTTTTACTTGTTAGTAACAAAATAAACAATACATGTCTGAAAGACATATTTACGATGATACAAAGCAATAATACTTATATGTTCGATGATTTTAAGCACCGAGACTATCCGGTCTTTTACTAAATAATGGAAAACAATCCATCCCTGGAGGATAATTGTAAAAAAACAACAGAATAAGAATTAATCTTAGGATAAATATTTATTTATCATGGCCTTTTGACCGGTAAAAAATGGCACTCGGCACAGTAAAGCCCGCTATAGTTATGCTATGCATTTGTCTTTAATGATATCTCGTCGTTATATTAACAGGCTGAAATTATCATTAATGCACATTTCATTATTAGCAGGGATACCTGAGGAGTTTAAAGTGAACATATATATCGGGTGGCTTTTCAAATTAATCCCTTTGATTATGGGATTAATTTGCATCGCGTTAGGTGGCTTTGTGCTGGAAAGTTCAGGGCAAAGCGAGTATTTCGTCGCGGGTCATGTGCTGATTTCTCTGGCGGCCATATGCCTGGCATTATTCACTACCGCATTTATTATCATTTCGCAGCTCACGCGCGGCGTTAATACGTTTTACAATACATTGTTCCCCATTATTGGCTATGCGGGGTCAATTATCACCATGATATGGGGTTGGGCACTGTTAGCAGGCAATGATGTGATGGCAGACGAGTTTGTCGCCGGCCATGTTATTTTCGGCGTTGGTATGATTGCCGCCTGTGTATCGACGGTGGCAGCGTCATCCGGTCACTTTCTGCTCATTCCCAAAAATGCAGCGGGGAGCAAGAGCGATGGAACGCCGGTACAGGCTTATTCTTCATTAATCGGTAATTGCCTCATTGCCGTTCCCGTTTTACTCACCCTGCTCGGTTTCATTTGGTCTATTACGCTGTTACGTAGTGCTGACATAACTCCGCATTATGTCGCGGGTCACGTATTGCTTGGGTTAACCGCAATCTGTGCCTGTCTAATTGGCCTTGTTGCCACAATTGTCCATCAAACACGTAATACGTTTTCAACTAAAGAACACTGGCTGTGGTGTTATTGGGTTATTTTTCTCGGCTCAATCACGGTACTGCAGGGGATATACGTCTTAGTCAGTTCCGATGCAAGCGCCCGACTGGCTCCCGGCATTATTCTTATTTGCCTCGGAATGATCTGTTACAGCATATTCTCAAAAGTCTGGCTACTGGCACTGGTATGGAGACGTACCTGTTCGTTAGCCAACAGAATACCGATGATTCCCGTCTTCACCTGCCTGTTTTGCCTTTTCCTGGCATCGTTTCTTGCGGAAATGGCGCAGACCGACATGGGATATTTTATTCCTTCGCGGGTTTTGGTCGGTTTAGGAGCGGTATGCTTTACGTTGTTCTCAATCGTTTCAATATTAGAAGCAGGTTCTGCTAAAAAATAATTGCAACGTACCGGATAAAACCAGCGTTGACCATTTGCGTAACGCTGGTTTTTCTTAGGCATCATGAAATAACGCAGCATTAATGCATAGTGGTTAAGGATAAAAAAACAACAAAGTTACTGTTTTTTTCAACCTGTTCATATTTTATAAAGATCTGGCCACTGGGTGAGTTTTCAATCACCTTTCCTTCCATCTTATATTAAGCCTGGAGGGTTTCAGTTCACGGGCTCATTAGAAAATAATCACAAGATAGCCACTATCAAAATTAGCTCATTTTTAATGCGGCTCTAATAATTTTCATCTTTAGGTAACAGGTCAGGACGACTTCGCTGCAATCAAATCCTGCGCACAAGCCCACGCACTCGACCACGCCCACTGGAAGTTATAGCCCCCCAGCCAGCCGGTAACGTCCATCACTTCGCCGATGAAGTACAGCCCAGGCACTTTGCGCGCTTCCATCGTCCGTGAAGAGAGTTCGTTGGTGTCCACGCCGCCGAGCGTCACTTCGGCAGTGCGATAGCCTTCAGTGCCGTTGGGTTGTACGCGCCAGTCGGTCAATGTGCTAATCAGTGCCTGTTGGTCACGCACGTTGAGCTGTTTTAGCGAAACATCCGGGATTTGCCCGAGTTGCTGTAAGCGTTCAACCAACCGCTTCGGTAGATGAACCGCCAGTGTGTTTTTCAGGCTCTGATTCGGATGTGCGTTACGCTGCTCATTCAGGAAGGTTTCGAGATCCACATCCGGTAGCAGATTGATACTGACAAATTCACCCGGTTGCCAGTAGCTGGAAATCTGCAACACCGCCGGTCCAGACAAGCCGCGATGGGTGAAGAGTAAGTTCTCACGGAAAACGATGCCGTTTTCAGCGGTAATCACGGAAGGCACCGCCACGCCCGCCAGCACCTGTAACTCTTCGAGCAACGGTTTATGCAGAGTGAATGGCACCAGACCCGCGCGGGTCGGCAGCACGTTGAGGCCAAATTGTTCGGCAATCTTATAACCAAACGGCGACGCGCCCAGCCCCGGCATTGACAGCCCACCGGTCGCGATGACCAGCTTTTCGCAACCGACAGTCATGCCGTTCAGTTCAAGCGTGAAGCCTGTTTCATCCTTCGCCACACTCAGCACTTCGCTACGCAATCTGAAGGTTACATTGCCCTTCTCGCACTCATCCACCAGCATGTCGACAATCTGCTGCGCGGAGTCATCGCAGAAGAGTTGTCCTAACGTTTTCTCGTGCCAGGCGATGCCGTGTTTATTGACCAGATCAATGAAATCCCACTGGGTAAAACGCGCGAGTGCAGACTTACAAAAATGCGGATTCTGGCTCAGATAAGCGCCTGGTTCGACATAAAGGTTGGTAAAGTTGCAGCGCCCACCGCCAGACATAAGGATTTTGCGCCCTGGTTTTTTACCATTATCGATCAGCAGAACCCGGCGTCCTGCCTGACCTGCCAGCGCAGAACAGAACATACCCGCCGCACCAGCGCCTATAATAATGGCATCAAACCTTTCCACGTTGCGCTCCTCTTAGAAAAAACGGGCGTGAATTGTAAAGATTCCTCAGTGGTCGCACCAGCATCAATATTACTAAAAGGAAGTATTTGCCTGAATTATATAAGATAATTATTTTTTGAGTGAAATCCATACAGGAGGCAAATCAAAAAAAGTCTATATTTCACTTTGCCCGCGCCGCGAAAGTCACTGATAATGCGCCGCGTTCATGTCCTCAAAATGGCGTAACGTCCTATGCTACATTTGTTTGCTGGCCTAGATTTGCATACCGGGCTGTTATTATTGCTTGCACTGGCTTTTGTGCTGTTCTACGAAGCCATCAATGGTTTCCATGACACAGCCAACGCCGTGGCAACCGTTATCTATACCCGCGCGATGCGTTCTCAGCTCGCCGTGGTTATGGCGGCGGTGTTCAACTTTTTGGGTGTTTTGCTGGGTGGTCTGAGTGTTGCCTATGCCATTGTGCATATGCTGCCGACGGATCTGCTGCTTAATATGGGATCGTCTCATGGCCTTGCCATGGTGTTCTCTATGTTGCTGGCGGCGATTATCTGGAACCTGGGTACCTGGTACTTTGGTTTACCTGCATCCAGCTCTCATACGCTGATTGGCGCGATCATCGGGATTGGTTTAACCAATGCGTTGATGACCGGGACGTCAGTGGTGGATGCACTCAATATCCCGAAAGTATTAAGTATTTTCGGTTCTCTGATCGTTTCCCCTATTGTCGGCCTGGTGTTTGCTGGCGGTCTGATTTTCTTGCTGCGTCGCTACTGGAGCGGCACCAAGAAACGCGCCCGTATCCACCTGACCCCAGCGGAGCGTGAAAAGAAAGACGGCAAGAAAAAGCCGCCGTTCTGGACGCGTATCGCGCTGATCCTTTCCGCTATCGGCGTGGCGTTTTCGCACGGCGCGAACGATGGTCAGAAAGGCATTGGTCTGGTTATGTTGGTATTGATTGGCGTCGCGCCAGCAGGCTTCGTGGTGAACATGAATGCCACTGGCTACGAAATCACCCGTACCCGTGATGCCATCAACAACGTCGAAGCTTACTTTGAGCAGCATCCTGCGCTGCTCAAACAGGCTACCGGTGCTGATCAGTTAGTACCGGCTCCGGAAGCTGGCGCAACGCAACCTGCGGAGTTCCACTGCCATCCGTCGAATACCATTAACGCGCTCAACCGCCTGAAAGGTATGTTGACCACCGATGTGGAAAGCTACGACAAGCTGTCGCTTGATCAACGTAGCCAGATGCGCCGCATTATGCTGTGCGTTTCTGACACTATCGACAAAGTGGTGAAGATGCCTGGCGTGAGTGCTGACGATCAGCGCCTGTTGAAGAAACTGAAGTCCGACATGCTTAGCACCATCGAGTATGCACCGGTGTGGATCATCATGGCGGTCGCGCTGGCGTTAGGTATCGGTACGATGATTGGCTGGCGCCGTGTGGCAACGACTATCGGTGAGAAAATCGGTAAGAAAGGCATGACCTACGCTCAGGGGATGTCTGCCCAGATGACGGCGGCAGTGTCTATCGGCCTGGCGAGTTATACCGGGATGCCGGTTTCCACTACTCACGTACTCTCCTCTTCTGTCGCGGGGACGATGGTGGTAGATGGTGGCGGCTTACAGCGTAAAACCGTGACCAGCATTCTGATGGCCTGGGTGTTTACCCTTCCGGCTGCGGTACTGCTTTCCGGCGGGCTGTACTGGCTCTCCTTGCAGTTCCTGTAATCGTACACACCAAAACGAGCGGGTCAGTTTACTGGCCCGCTTTTTTTATGCGTTATTATTGCTGAAGTGCTTAATGCCAAATCATCAATGCAATCAGGCTGACCACCACCAGACCACACAATGCGCTGGTCAGAATAAACTGCCGACGCACCCGCTCACAGCGGCGAATAAATTCATCATCGTGATGATCGCGATAACGTTGGGCATAGATATACCAAACGAGACGCACCTGTTTGTTGGGTTGGCCATGTGAGGTAAAAAAGCCCCCTCCATCAACATATTGATAGAGCAATGGATCGCAGTTACGCAGTACCACTAACAACGCGCGTAGTGATGAGAAATAGCGCGCCATGTTAACAATGCAAACGACACATAAAGCCCAAAATAATGCGACGGTGCTTATCATACCTCCTCCCCGGCGACCTGCCCGCGGAGTTCCACCCCGGGGCTACCGCTCCCGATACGCTGCCAATCAGTTAACACCAGGTCCTGGAGAAACCGCTTTTGTGGTGACCAACATCCGAGCGGCTCTATAGATAGTGTAGGAGATCAGGTTGTTTTTTTTCCAGAAGGTTAACCACTATCAATATATTCATGTCGAAAATTTGTTTATCTAACGGGTAAGCAAGGCGGATTGACGGATCATCCGGGTCGCTATAAGGTAAGGATGGTCTTAACACTGAATCTTTACGGCTGGGTTAGCCCCGCGCACGTAGTTCGCAGGACGCGGGTGACGTAACGGCACAAGAAACGCTAGCTGGCCAGTCATCGACAACTTTATGGAAGGAGTAACACTATGGCTTATAAACACATTCTCATCGCAGTCGATCTCTCCCCGGAAAGCAAAGTTCTGGTAGAGAAAGCAGTCTCTATGGCTCGCCCCTACAATGCGAAAGTTTCTCTGATCCACGTAGATGTAAACTACTCTGACCTATACACCGGGCTTATTGATGTGAATCTGGGTGATATGCAGAAACGCATCTCTGAAGAGACACATCATGCGCTGACCGAGCTTTCCACTAATGCAGGCTACCCAATCACTGAAACCCTGAGCGGCAGCGGCGACCTGGGCCAGGTTCTGGTCGATGCAATCAAGAAATACGATATGGATCTGGTGGTTTGTGGTCACCACCAGGACTTCTGGAGCAAACTGATGTCTTCCGCACGTCAGCTGATCAACACCGTTCACGTTGATATGCTGATTGTTCCGCTGCGCGACGAAGAAGAATAATCATCCCTCCACGACGTGTTCCTGAACGCCCGCATATGCGGGCGTTTTGCTTTTTGGCGCGCCTTGTTACCTGATGCAGCGTAAACCCCTTATCTGGCCTACGATCTGCGTACGCAATCAAAATCTCCTGCCAATACAACATTTAACACCATCATATTTTCCATCATTAGTGTGATCAGCTGGTTATTTTCTTTTGTAATAGTGTATTAATCTATTCACCGCATCAATATTAAGAATCTCTGACAGATGTAAACTTTTTCGCGCGTTATCCCTTACGCGTTCATACTTTTCAGGATGGTATTGGAAGGTTAATAAATATGAATACAACAACACCCATGGGGATGCTGCAGCAACCTCGCCCATTTTTCATGATCTTTTTTGTCGAGTTATGGGAGCGATTCGGCTACTACGGCGTGCAGGGCGTACTGGCGGTTTTCTTCGTTAAACAGCTTGGATTCTCGCAAGAGCAGGCTTTTGTCACTTTTGGTGCTTTTGCTGCGCTGGTCTATGGCCTCATTTCCATTGGCGGCTATGTCGGCGACCACCTGCTGGGGACCAAACGCACCATTGTTCTCGGAGCACTTGTGCTGGCGATTGGCTACTTCATGACCGGCATGTCGCTACTTAAGCCTGACCTGATTTTCATCGCCCTGGGGACTATCGCTGTCGGTAACGGCCTGTTTAAAGCTAACCCAGCCAGCTTGCTTTCGAAGTGCTATCCGCCGAAAGATCCGCGGCTTGATGGCGCATTCACCCTGTTCTATATGTCGATCAATATCGGCTCGTTGATAGCGTTATCGCTGGCCCCTGTGATCGCTGATAGATTCGGTTATTCAGTCACCTACAACCTGTGCGGGGCGGGGTTAATTATCGCATTACTGGTTTACATCGCCTGTCGTGGAATGGTGAAAGACATTGGTTCTGAACCCGACTTCAAGCCGATGAGCTTCAGCAAACTGTTGTACGTATTACTTGGCAGCGTGGTGATGATCTTCGTCTGTGCATGGCTGATGCACAACGTAGAAGTCGCCAATCTGGTGCTGATTGTTCTCTCCATCGTCGTCACCATCATCTTCTTTCGTCAGGCATTCAAGCTGGATAAAACCGGGCGCAATAAAATGTTTGTCGCCTTTGTCCTGATGCTCGAAGCGGTGGTGTTTTACATTCTCTACGCCCAGATGCCAACGTCGCTGAACTTCTTTGCCATCAACAACGTGCATCATGAAATTCTCGGCTTTTCCATCAACCCGGTCAGCTTCCAGGCGCTTAACCCGTTCTGGGTAGTACTCGCCAGCCCAATACTGGCAGGCATTTACACGCATCTGGGTAACAAAGGCAAAGACCTCTCGATGCCGATGAAATTTACTCTCGGCATGTTTATGTGCTCACTGGGCTTTTTGACGGCGGCAGCTGCGGGAATGTGGTTTGCGGATGCCCAGGGGCTGACATCGCCATGGTTTATCGTGCTGGTGTATTTATTCCAGAGCCTGGGTGAATTGTTTATTAGCGCCCTTGGCCTGGCGATGATTGCTGCCCTGGTGCCGCAGCATTTGATGGGCTTTATTCTTGGGATGTGGTTCCTGACGCAGGCTGCCGCGTTCTTGCTGGGCGGCTATGTGGCAACATTTACCGCGGTGCCGGACAACATTACCGATCCGCTTGAGACGTTGCCCGTCTATACCAACGTGTTTGGTAAGATTGGTCTGGTCACGCTGGGCGTTGCAGTAGTGATGCTGTTGATGGTGCCGTGGCTGAAACGCATGATTGCGACGCCGGAAAGCCATTAATTATTCTTGCAGAAAGCAGGGTAGCGTTATCGCTACCCTGCTTTACTTTTACACGGGCGTACCTGCATAGATATCAAAGCGATGCCCTTTAGTCACAACCGCGTTTGGCGTGGCGACATTCGCTAGCGGTGGCGCGTAGTCCGGGCGCTTTACTACCACGCGTTTGGTCGCCAGCAAGCGTGCAGGCTCCAGCAATCCATCGGCATCAAGATCCGGCCCCACCAGCGACTGAAAGACACGCATCTCTTTTTTCACCAGCGCGCTTTTCTGCTTATGCGGGAACATCGGGTCGAGATAGACCACCTGCGGGCGTGGGGTAATATCGGTTAGCGCCGTCAGGCTGGAGGCGTGAATTAACTGCAAACGCTCCTGCAACCAGCCGCCGATTTCCGCATCCGCATAACCACGCGCCAGGCCGTCGTCGAGCAATGCGGCAACGACTGGATTACGCTCCAGCATCCGCACGCGGCAACCGACTGAAGCCAGCACAAAGGCATCGCGCCCCAGCCCTGCGGTGGCGTCCACCACATCCGGCAAATAATCGCCTTTAATGCCCACCGCTTTCGCCACCGCCTCACCGCGACCACCGCCGAATTTGCGTCGGTGCGCCATCGCTCCGCCAACAAAATCAACAAATATGCCGCCAAGTTTTGGCTCATCACGCTTGCGCAATTCCAGATGTTCCGGCGTTAACACCAGCGCCATCAGGTTGTCTTCATCGTGCTCCAGCCCCCAGCGGGCCGCCAGAACAGATAAGGCGCCGTCTCCGGCGCCTGTTTCATCAATTAAGCAGATTTTCACTGAATGATCAGCCCTTAATGCCGTAATGCTCCAGCATCGCATCCAGCTGCGGTTCACGACCACGGAAGCGTTTGAACAGATCCATCGGCTCTTCTGAACCGCCACGGCTCAGAATGTTGTCGAGGAACGACTGCCCGGTTTCACGGTTGAAAATGCCCTCTTCCTCAAAGCGCGAGAAAGCATCTGCCGCCAGTACGTCAGCCCACAGGTAGCTGTAGTAACCTGCCGCATAACCACCGGCGAAAATATGGCTGAAAGCGTGCGGGAAACGGCCCCAGGACGGAGATGGCACCACGGCAACCAGTTTCTTGATTTCTGCCAGAGTTTCGAGGATTTTTGCCCCCTGATCCGGGCGGAACTCGGCATGAAGGCGGAAATCAAACAGGCCGAACTCCAGCTGACGCAGAATAAACAGCGCCGCCTGGTAGTTCTTCGCCGCCAGCATTTTATCCAGCAACTCTTTCGGCAGCGGTTCGCCGGTTTCATAGTGACCGGAGATAAACGCCAGCGCCTCCGGCTCCCAGCACCAGTTTTCCATAAACTGACTCGGCAGTTCGACCGCATCCCACGGCACACCGCTGATACCGGAAACACCAGCGGTTTCGATGCGGGTCAGCATATGGTGCAGGCCGTGACCGAACTCGTGGAACAGGGTGATCACTTCGTCGTGAGTGAACAGCGCCGGTTTACCATTTACCGGGCGGTTGAAGTTACAAGTCAAATACGCGACCGGTTTTTGCAGCGAACCATCAGCTTTACGCATCTGGCCTACGCAGTCATCCATCCACGCCCCGCCGCGCTTGTTTTCACGGGCATACAGATCGAGGTAGAAGCTGCCGCGCAGTTCGTTATTTTCGTCATACAGTTCGAAGAAACGTACATCCGGATGCCAGACATCAACATCTTTACGCTCTTTAGCGGTGATGCCGTAAATACGTTTCACCACTTCAAACAGGCCGTTAACCGCTTTGTTTTCTGGGAAGTACGGACGCAGCTGCTCGTCGCTGATGCTGTAGAGGTGCTGTTTTTGTTTTTCGCTGTAGTACGCGATATCCCACGGCTGCAACTCATCGACGCCAAATTCCGCTTTGGCGAAGGCGCGCAGTTGTGCCAGCTCTTTTTCGCCTTGCGGACGCGCGCGTTTTGCCAGATCGGTTAAGAAATCCAGCACCTGCTGCGGGTTTTCTGCCATTTTAGTGGCAAGGGATTTAAAGGCGTAGTTTTCAAAGCCCAGCAGTTGCGCCAGTTCGTGACGCAGAGCGAGGATCTCTTCCATCACCTTGCTGTTATCCCATTTACCGGCGTTCGGGCCTTGATCGGAGGCGCGGGTGCTGTAAGCGCGATACATCTCTTCACGCAAGGCCTGGTTGTCGCAGTAGGTCATTACCGGCAGGTAGCTTGGGATATCCAGCGTCAGCAGGTAGCCTTCCAGCTCTTTCGCTTCGGCCTGGGCTTTTGCCGCAGCCAGCGCGCTTTCAGGCATCCCCGCCAGCTCCGCTTCGTCGGTAACGAGTTTGGTCCAGCCCATCGTCGCATCGAGGACGTTGTTGCTGTACTGGTTGCCCAGCTCGGAAAGACGAGTGGCAATCTCACCGTAGCGTTGTTGTTTCTCTATTGGCAGACCGATGCCAGAGAGTTCGAAGTCGCGCAGTGCGTTATCAACCGCTTTTTTCTGAGCCGTGTTCAGCGTGGCGTAATGATCGCCATCGCGCAGGTCGCGATACGCTTTATACAGCCCTTCATGTTGCCCTACCCAGGTGCTGTATTCCGACAGCAGCGGCAGGGTTTGTTCGTACGCTTCACGCAGTTCCGGGCTATTTTTCACCGAGTTCAGGTGGCTGACCGGGGAGAAGATACGCCCCAGCACATCGTCCACTTCCGCCAACGGCTGGCAGAGATTTTCCCAGGTGTACGGTGCTCCTTGCGCTACTACGCGCTCCACATTTTCGCGGCAGTCGTTCAGCGCCTTAGTCACGGCTGGAACGACATGTTCCGGGAGAATTTTAGAAAACGGAGGCAATTCAAAGGGAGTCAGTAACGGATTCGTCATTCGCGCAGTCCTGGTTAAAGAGGTTAAGGAAGCGCTCAACAGGCGCTTTACATAATGTGTGTAGCATGGGGTTAAGTGTAGTGAATTTCAATGAGAAACGTTACGCTTTCGCGGCGGCGGCCTCTTTTCGGTATACTGTCCTGATACGCTTTTGTGCGCCCCGAATACGGGCCGATTTTTACTTACCGGAACACCTTTACCCATGCTCAGTTATCGCCACAGCTTTCACGCTGGCAACCACGCCGACGTCCTTAAACATACCGTTCAGAGCCTGATCATCGAGTCGCTGAAAGAGAAAGATAAACCGTTTCTCTATCTCGACACCCACGCAGGGGCCGGGCGTTATCAGTTAGGCAGCGAACATGCCGAGCGTACCGGCGAATATCTCGAAGGCATCGCCCGTATCTGGCAGCAGGACGATTTGCCCGCAGAACTGGAGGCGTACATCAATGTGGTAAAACACTTCAACCGTAGCGGTCAGTTGCGTTACTACCCCGGTTCGCCATTGATTGCTCGCCAGCTACTGCGCGAACAAGACAGCCTGCAACTGACCGAACTGCACCCGAGCGATTACCCGTTGCTGCGTTCTGAATTTCAGAAAGACAGCCGTGCGCGCGTCGAAAAAGCCGATGGTTTCCAGCAGCTTAAGGCCAAACTGCCGCCGGTTTCCCGCCGTGGTTTAATCCTTATCGACCCGCCGTATGAAATGAAAACCGACTATCAGGCGGTGGTCAGCGGGATAGCAGAAGGTTACAAACGTTTCGCCACTGGTACTTACGCACTGTGGTATCCGGTGGTGCTGCGTCAGCAAATTAAGCGCATGATCCACGATCTGGAAGCGACCGGTATTCGCAAAATTCTGCAAATTGAACTGGCGGTACTGCCAGACAGCGATCGCCGTGGCATGACCGCTTCCGGCATGATTGTGATTAACCCGCCGTGGAAACTGGAACAGCAGATGAATAACGTGCTGCCGTGGCTGCACAGCAAACTGGTTCCGGCAGGCACCGGGCACGCCACCGTAAGCTGGATCGTGCCGGAGTAATTGCAGCCATTGCTGGCACCTATTACGTCTCGCGCTACAATCGCGGTAATC
The DNA here is from genome assembly GCF_004352695.1 of Escherichia sp. KCJ4928. Classification (NCBI taxonomy): domain Bacteria; kingdom Pseudomonadati; phylum Pseudomonadota; class Gammaproteobacteria; order Enterobacterales; family Enterobacteriaceae; genus Escherichia; species Escherichia sp. KCJ4928. The sequence continues at coordinate 5,975 of NZ_SJWV01000081.1, read as the reverse complement.
AACGATAAGGACACTTTGTCATGACTAAACACTATGATTACATCGCCATCGGCGGCGGCAGCGGCGGTATCGCCTCCATCAACCGCGCGGCTATGTACGGCCAGAAATGTGCGCTGATTGAAGCCAAAGAGCTGGGCGGCACCTGCGTAAATGTTGGCTGTGTGCCGAAAAAAGTGATGTGGCACGCGGCGCAAATCCGTGAAGCGATCCATATGTACGGCCCGGATTATGGTTTTGATACCACTATCAATAAATTCAACTGGGAAACGTTGATCGCCAGCCGTACCGCCTATATCGACCGTATTCATACTTCCTATGAAAACGTGCTCGGTAAAAATAACGTTGATGTAATCAAAGGCTTTGCCCGCTTCGTTGATGCCAAAACGCTGGAGGTAAACGGCGAAACCATCACGGCCGATCATATTCTGATCGCCACAGGCGGTCGTCCGAGCCACCCGGATATTCCGGGCGTGGAATACGGTATTGATTCTGATGGCTTCTTCGCCCTTCCTGCTTTGCCAGAGCGCGTGGCGGTTGTTGGCGCGGGTTACATCGCCGTTGAGCTGGCGGGCGTGATTAACGGCCTCGGCGCGAAAACGCATCTGTTTGTGCGTAAACATGCGCCGCTGCGCAGCTTCGACCCGATGATTTCCGAAACGCTGGTCGAAGTGATGAACGCCGAAGGCCCGCAGCTGCACACCAACGCCATCCCGAAAGCGGTAGTGAAAAATGCCGATGGTAGCCTGACGCTGGAGCTGGAAGATGGTCGCAGTGAAACGGTGGATTGCCTGATTTGGGCGATTGGTCGCGAGCCTGCCAATGACAACATCAACCTGGAAGCCGCTGGCGTTAAAACTAACGAAAAAGGCTATATCGTCGTCGATAAATATCAAAACACCAATATTGAAGGTATTTACGCGGTGGGCGATAACACGGGTGCAGTGGAGCTGACACCGGTGGCAGTTGCAGCGGGTCGCCGTCTCTCTGAACGCCTGTTTAATAACAAGCCGGATGAGCATCTGGATTACAGCAACATTCCGACCGTGGTCTTCAGCCATCCGCCGATTGGTACTGTTGGTTTAACGGAACCGCAGGCGCGCGAGCAGTATGGCGACGATCAGGTGAAAGTGTATAAATCCTCTTTCACCGCGATGTATACCGCCGTCACCACTCACCGCCAGCCGTGCCGCATGAAGCTGGTGTGCGTTGGATCGGAAGAGAAGATTGTCGGTATTCACGGCATTGGCTTTGGTATGGACGAAATGTTGCAGGGCTTCGCGGTGGCGCTGAAGATGGGTGCAACCAAAAAAGACTTCGACAATACCGTCGCCATTCACCCAACGGCGGCAGAAGAGTTCGTGACAATGCGTTAAATGTTAAAGGGCTAAGAGTAGTGTGCTCTTAGCCCTTAATTACGTTTCCGCTATCAGTTCAGAAGCTGAAGCAGAAAGCGGATCAGTTCCAGCAGCGCAATTAACGCCCCAAGAACGATGATTGCTTTATCAATCACCCGTTTTCTCCATGCGATGGAGTGAGAATGCATCCGCTTACTCATCCACTGCCTGTCACGGCGCATGCCCTATTGTTAGATAATGGCATTCTCACTCCGGCCAGAGCATCAGTTAACGGCACCACCCGTACTTCTGACCAGGACTTTGAAAGCGTTTATGCGCATTACCAGAGTGAAAATGCCTCAGAGCTAACTGGATAATCATACAGTACATTCAGGTTATAAAACCAGCATGTCCTTGCAATAGTTTCAGTATGGTATTAGCATTGATGCGTTAGATAATGGCATTCTCACTCCAGCCAGAGCCACCAACTCAGGGCTGGAAAGTAAAAAACCGACGCAAAGTCGGTTTTTTTACGTCCTGATTCAGACCTCCTTTCAAATGAATAGCCAACTCAAAATTCACACCTATTACCTTCCTCTGCACTTACACATTCGTTAAGTCATATATGTTTTTGACTTATCCGCTTCGAAGAGAGACACTACCTGCAACAATCAGGAGCGCAATATGTCATTTCTTTTACCCATCCAATTGTTCAAAATTCTTGCTGATGAAACCCGTCTGGGCATCGTTTTACTGCTCAGCGAACTGGGAGAGTTATGCGTCTGCGATCTCTGCACTGCTCTCGACCAGTCGCAGCCCAAGATCTCCCGCCACCTGGCATTGCTGCGTGAAAGCGGGCTATTGCTGGACCGCAAGCAAGGTAAGTGGGTTCATTACCGCTTATCACCGCATATTCCAGCATGGGCGGCGAAAATTATTGATGAGGCCTGGCGATGTGAACAGGAAAAGGTTCAGGCGATTGTCCGCAACCTGGCTCGACAAAACTGTTCCGGGGACAGTAAGAACATTTGCAGTTAAAAATTTAGCTAAACACATATGAATTTTCAGATGTGTTTTATCCGGGAGGCATTATGTTACTGGCAGGCGCTATCTTTGTCCTGACCATCGTATTGGTTATCTGGCAGCCGAAAGGTTTAGGCATCGGCTGGAGTGCAACGCTCGGCGCAGTACTGGCGTTAGTTACGGGCGTGGTCCATCCGGGTGATATTCCGGTGGTGTGGAATATCGTCTGGAACGCGACGGCTGCGTTTATCGCCGTCATTATCATCAGCCTGCTGCTGGATGAGTCCGGCTTTTTTGAATGGGCGGCGCTGCACGTCTCACGCTGGGGTAATGGTCGTGGTCGCTTGCTGTTTACCTGGATTGTCCTGCTCGGTGCTGCCGTTGCCGCCCTGTTTGCCAATGATGGCGCGGCGCTTATTTTGACACCGATTGTCATCGCCATGCTGCTGGCTTTAGGGTTCAGTAAAGGCACTACGCTGGCGTTCGTGATGGCGGCCGGATTCATTGCCGATACCGCCAGCCTGCCGCTTATTGTCTCCAACCTGGTGAATATCGTTTCCGCTGATTTCTTTGGCCTCGGCTTTCGCGAATACGCCTCGGTGATGGTGCCGGTGGATATCGCCGCGATTGTTGCCACGCTGGTGATGTTACATCTCTATTTTCGCAAAGATATTCCGCAGAACTACGATATGGCGCTGCTGAAATCTCCCGCAGAAGCGATCAAAGATCCTGCTACGTTCAAAACTGGCTGGGTTGTTTTACTGCTTCTGCTGGTGGGATTTTTCGTCCTGGAACCGCTCGGCATTCCGGTGAGCGCCATTGCAGCTGTGGGCGCGCTGATATTATTTGTCGTCGCTAAACGCGGTCATGCGATTAATACGGGTAAAGTCCTGCGCGGTGCCCCCTGGCAGATTGTCATCTTCTCGCTCGGCATGTATCTGGTGGTTTATGGCCTGCGCAATGCCGGATTAACGGAATATCTTTCTGGCGTACTCAACGTGCTGGCGGATAACGGCCTGTGGGCCGCGACGCTCGGCACCGGATTCCTCACCGCCTTCCTCTCTTCTATTATGAACAATATGCCGACGGTACTGGTTGGCGCGTTGTCCATTGATGGCAGCACGGCATCTGGCGTTATCAAAGAAGCGATGGTTTATGCCAATGTGATTGGCTGCGATTTGGGACCGAAAATTACCCCAATTGGTAGCCTGGCTACGCTACTCTGGCTGCACGTACTTTCGCAGAAGAATATGACTATCAGCTGGGGATATTACTTCCGTACAGGGATTATCATGACCCTGCCGGTGCTTTTTGTGACGCTGGCTGCGCTGGCGCTACGTCTCTCTTTCACTTTGTAATGAGATATTGATATGAGCAACATTACCATTTATCACAACCCGGCCTGCGGTACGTCGCGTAATACGCTGGAGATGATCCTCAACAGCGGTACAGAACCGACCATTATCTATTATCTGGAAACACCGCCAACGCGCGATGAGCTGGTCAAACTCATTGCCGATATGGGGATTTCCGTACGCGCGCTGTTGCGTAAAAACGTCGAGCCGTATGAGGAACTGGGCCTTGCAGAAGATAAATTTACTGACGATCGGTTAATCGACTTTATGCTTCAGCACCCGATTCTGATTAATCGCCCGATTGTGGTGACGCCGCTGGGAACTCGCCTGTGCCGCCCTTCAGAAGTGGTGCTGGAAATTCTGCCAGATGCGCAAAAAGGCGCATTCTCCAAGGAAGATGGCGAGAAAGTGGTTGATGAAGCGGGTAAGCGGTTGAAATAAAGCGGCGATATCCACTGCCCATAGTTGGTAAAGTGCGCTTTGTTTATGTCGGATGCGACGCTAACGCGTCTTATCCGACCTACAAAACCGTGCATGGCATGAAATCTGTAGCGCGTAGCGCATCAGGCAATTTTGCTATTTACGCAGCACTCCTCGCGTAAGAATTCAATTATCGCTTCCAGCATTGCGTATTGCGAAACACACATCAGCGTCCGACTCTCACGGTTTTGTTTAACCAGCCCTACCGATACCAGTGCTGAAATATGGTGACTGAGTGTAGAGCCGGGTATCCCAAGCTGCTTTTGCAACTCACCGACCGGCAAACCTTGCTCCCCCGCTTTGACCAGGTGTTTGAATATGAACAAACGGGTCGGGTGACCTAGCTCTTTCAGCGCTTTAGCAACTTCTTCCAACTGCATATGACACCCCCTTTGTCTGGTTGATATTTCGATAATACCAGAAATATCTTGATCTGAATTTCATTTCGATTATTCTGGAAATATAGATTTATCCAATGAGGTTACGTATGAGTAGTTGGCTTGCGATGCTGCAAGATGCCGCAGAGATGTTTGTGTTTCTCGCCGTCGAGCTTTCGTTGCTGTTTATAGTGATTAGTGCCGGTGTCAGCCTGATAAGACAAAAGGTGCCAGACCATAAAATCCAGCAGATGATGGGGGCCAGAAAAGGGAGAGGCTATCTCCTGGCTGCTCTGTTGGGAGCCGTTACCCCGTTCTGTAGTTGCTCGACAATACCCATGTTACGTGGATTGTTGTCAGCGAAAGCCGGGTTTGGTCCGACTCTCACTTTTTTATTTGTTTCACCATTACTTAATCCCATTATCGTCGGACTAATGTGGATGACCTTTGGTTGGAAAGTCACCTTGTTGTACGCGATTATCGCCGCCGGCGTCTCCGTTCTTGCCAGTATTATCCTGGATTCTCTGGGGTTTGAACGTCATATCATTGCCAGTAAAAGCTCATCAGCAAATTGTTGTGCTCTAGCAAAAACTTCGCCGGGAACGACATATACGCCCATAAAAGTGAGTTGTTGTAGTCCAGCGGCTAAAGCCATTGAGAACCCCGTAGTTACCTGTTGCAGTACCAAAGCTGTAGTAAGTATTAATCCCATAAAACTAGCCACCAAAGATGCGTTGCAACAGTTTAAAGATGTACTGCCATATCTTTTGTTAGGAGTATTAATAGGATCTTTTATTTATGGCTTTATTCCCTCAGCGTGGATTGCCGCTCATGCAGGAGCAGATAATCCCTTCGCCATCCCATTAAGCGCCGTTGTCGGTATTCCGCTGTATATCCGGGCTGAGGCAGTTATCCCTCTGGCATCTGTTCTGATGACAAAAGGAATGGGTCTGGGAGCATTAATGGCATTAATCATCGGCAGTGCCGGCGCAAGCCTGACGGAAGTGATATTACTTAAATCAATGTTCAGAATGCCGATGATAGCTGCATTCCTGACGGTTATATTAGGTATGGCTATCTTGATGGGCTATTTGACTCAATTGCTATTTTAAATAGATGCCAGCAGTAAACTATAAGATGCATAGTTAGTGCCATATCCTTCTAAATAGAAAATCATAGACAGGATAATCCTTAAAAATCACAAATGATTTAACTAATGCATTGAGAATGATGACGGCTCGGTCAACAAGTCATCAACAGACAATAACCACGTAATCATGCTTCTCTGACATTTTATCGGAGAAGCAATGACTCTTTGTCTCAGTACCCTCCTCCTTTTTAAAAGGCAGATTTCAGTCGCTAATACAACACATTTTTAAATACACTTTAACCTGGTTCATTATTAC
>NZ_SJWV01000819.1:0-255 GCF_004352695.1 Escherichia sp. KCJ4928 | reverse complement strand
GCACAGCGGGCAGCGCCCTGAATACGACGGTGGAGACCGTACAGGCGGCGAAATCTGCCGGAAACAGCCGGCTTGAAGCCCTGCAGGGGGTGAAGGCCGCGCTCTCGGGGGCTCAGGCCGTGCAGGCCGGACGACTGGCAGACGCGCAGGGCGCCGATGCCGGAAATAATAACACGGTGGGCATCAGCCTCTCTTACGGCAGCCAGTCTTCGAAATCAGAACAGCAGTCAGAGCAGACGGTGGCGAAGGGCAGTA
>NZ_SJWV01000818.1:0-255 GCF_004352695.1 Escherichia sp. KCJ4928 | reverse complement strand
AGAGATAACAGGAGAAACCAGAACAGAGCACAGGCAAGCGCAATAGCAGCATCGCCCTGCCATAAACGAAACGCCACACCCAGCATCAGGAATGTGAGGGTGAAGGGACGGGGAAGACGGCAGGAGGTTGACCGGCAGGCCAATGCCGCCGGTCTTTCCTTCCGGCATCACAATAAACGGTCGGCTGTCTGTCATATCACTGATGCGCCGGATGAAGTCAGTCACTGTCGCGCCCGCAGTATTGGTGTACGATGC
>NZ_SJWV01000817.1:0-255 GCF_004352695.1 Escherichia sp. KCJ4928 | reverse complement strand
CAACCATTTTGATGTTGTCGCCCGGCATTACCATCTCTACGCCTTCCGGCAGTTCGATGGTACCAGTCACGTCAGTAGTACGGAAGTAGAACTGCGGACGGTAGCCTTTGAAGAACGGAGTATGACGGCCGCCTTCATCTTTGGACAGAATGTACACTTCAGATTCGAACTTGGTGTGCGGCTTGATGGTGCCCGGCTTAGCCAGTACCTGACCACGTTCGATTTCTTCACGTTTGATACCACGCAGCAGAACAC
>NZ_SJWV01000816.1:0-255 GCF_004352695.1 Escherichia sp. KCJ4928 | reverse complement strand
TAACCGTGTCTCCCTGGCTGCCGGAAATAACCTGAATATCGGTACGCTGACAGAAAGCAACCGTGAAACACACCTGAAACAGGAGAAAAAATCCGGGCTGATGAGCTCCGGAGGTGTGGGATTCAGCGTGGGCAGCCAGAGTCTGAAAGTCACGGACACCGCAACAGACACCACACAGAAAGGCAGCACGGTGGGGAGTGTTCACGGTGATGTTTCCCTTCAGGCAGGTAACCGGTTGACCGTCAACAGCTCTGA
>NZ_SJWV01000815.1:0-255 GCF_004352695.1 Escherichia sp. KCJ4928 | reverse complement strand
AACCGTCAGCAGGTCAAACGGCATGGTTTTTTCCGGCAGTACGTTGTCACACAGACGGTTCCACCACACCGATACATCCTCGTTACTCCAGAAGCCACACCAGTCACCTCTTTTTGCGGTGAAAAGTACGGTGATGGTATCCCTGACATCGTCCGGTAATCCTTCCCAGCGACGCTGTCCAGTACCGCTCTGCAGCCAGAGTTCATGCAGCATCAGGCAGTTTTGTTCATCCAGCAGTACACCGTTCTGCAGGTG
>NZ_SJWV01000814.1:0-255 GCF_004352695.1 Escherichia sp. KCJ4928 | reverse complement strand
GGATATCAGCGAAATACATGCAAACACCGCATGAAAGGAGAGGACGGCTTCAGGATCGGCTTTCACGCCCTGCTGCCAGGCGCCGGAAAAGGGCTCAGCCACCGCCTGAAACAGGCTGGTCCAGCCCTCCTCTCTTACGTCACGTCCTGATTTCTGGTTTTTTCGGGTTCGCCGTAAAAGGTTCCACATTCGCCATGCTCCGCATCACGTTTCTTTTTCTGACCTGCCGGACGTCGCACCGTGATGTACTCCGCC
>NZ_SJWV01000813.1:0-255 GCF_004352695.1 Escherichia sp. KCJ4928 | reverse complement strand
GTCCCGAGCGCCGTGTCGCACTAACCCCCGAAGCCTTTGTGGAGCAGAACAACCTTATCCGCAACATGCAGCTCGATGTTGCGTCCACACGCCAGTGCTTCATGGCGCAACTGGGGCAACCACTGACCAGCTGGAAAGACATGGCCCCACATGAAAAAGCGCTCTTTGCCATCTTTGGCCTGCAGTTCTTCCTCGGTGACCGGAAAGCAGCGGTAGCCCTGATGAACAACCTCAATCTCTCCTGCAGGCTCAAAA
>NZ_SJWV01000812.1:0-255 GCF_004352695.1 Escherichia sp. KCJ4928 | reverse complement strand
ACACTATCACCTGCTGCTGCTGGTCAACCGGGATACCTGGTGTCGTGCCGGCGATTACCGCGCTCCGGGGTCACTGGCCGGGATGATTAAACAGGCCTGGTGCAGTGCCCTGGGAGTGGATGCCGGATGTTATGACACGCTGGCACATTTTCCTGACAAGCCAGCGGTGTGGCTGGAACGCGATGATGAAACCGGCTTTCAGCAGGTGCTGGAACGTTCTGGCTATCTGGCGAAGGAGCATACCAAAGCTCGCGG
>NZ_SJWV01000811.1:0-255 GCF_004352695.1 Escherichia sp. KCJ4928 | reverse complement strand
ACAGGCAGGAAAAAACTCTGCAACAGGCACAATCCCACAGCCCCGGCCTGTGAGCCGGTAAGGACGACCATGAACATGAAAAAAACGCTGCTGGTCATACTGACCAGCATCTCGCTGGCTTCTCCGGTTGCCGTGGCAGCAACCTGTCGGGCAGGTGCTGCCGCAGAAGCCGGCAGCAAAGCCGCCTGGGAGCGGGCGCGCACAGCCAGCCAGGCATGGTCACAGCGAGAAAACGACGTCGCCTCCTCCCTGCAG
>NZ_SJWV01000810.1:0-255 GCF_004352695.1 Escherichia sp. KCJ4928 | reverse complement strand
CACAAACGTTTGAAGAAAAACTGGCGTCCCTGTCTGTGGTATTACAGAAGTGCGTGACGGGCGATGATGTGCGTCCGATGCTTGAGCAGATGGTGAAGGAGGCGGTAAGCCATATCCCTGTTCCGCGTGATGGTCGTGATTACGATCCGGAAGTACTGCAGAAGGCGGTGAATGATGCGGTCGCAAATATTCCGCAGCCGGCGGACGGTAAAAGTCTCACCCCGGATGATGTGCGTCCGATGCTTGAACAGATGG
>NZ_SJWV01000080.1:0-18037 GCF_004352695.1 Escherichia sp. KCJ4928 | reverse complement strand
TTCATCGGTTGTACAAAAACTTTCAGTGCCGCCAGCATTTTCTCTGGCTCATTAATATGTTGCTCGATGATTTTAACAATGGCCGAACCAGAAATCGCGCCCGCAGCTCCTGCATCAATCGCTGCTTTTACCTGATCCGGGGCGGAAATACCAAATCCCTGCAATGGAGGTGCAGCGTTGTACTCTTTCAGCTTCGCAACCAGATGATTGAGGGGTAACGCGGCGCGGTTTTCTGCGCCGGTCACGCCCGCTCGTGACAGCAAATAGGTGTAACCACGACCGTAAGAGGCTATCTGGCGCAGCAGGTCGTCATCGGCATTTGGCGGGCAGATGAAGATAGGTGCGACATTATGACGCAACGCGGCCTGGCGGAAGGGCGCGGACTCTTCAACTGGCACATCGGCAACCAGCACCGAATCGACGCCGACTTTTTCGCACTGGGCATAAAACTCATCAATGCCTTTGTTAAACACCAGATTGGCATACATCAACAGGCCAATGGGAATGGTCGGGTGTTTCTGGCGAATCAGTGCCAGCATTTCAAAACATTGTGCCGGAGTCACACCTGCCGCAAAGGCGCGCAGAGTGGCGTTTTGAATCGTCGGGCCATCCGCCAGTGGGTCGGAGAAGGGGATACCTAACTCCAGCGCGTCAGCACCGGCTTCAATTAGCGTATCGATAATTTTCAATGACTGCTCAATGCCCGGATCACCGAGCGTGACGAAAGGAACGAATGCGCCTTCTTTGCGCTCCTTCAACTGGGCAAACAGAGATTCGTAGCGTTCCATCAGATTTCCCCTCGTGCTTTCAAAATATCGTGAACGGTGAAGATGTCTTTATCGCCGCGACCGGAAAGGTTAACCACCAGTAGCTGCTCTTTATCCGGGTTTTCGCGCATCATTTTCAACGCATGGGCCAGGGCGTGGGAGGATTCCAGCGCCGGGATGATCCCTTCGTGCAGGCACAGCGTTTTGAAGGCTTCAAGGGCTTCATCATCGGTAATAGACACGTAATCAGCGCGTCCAGTGCTGTTAAGATACGCGTGTTGTGGGCCGACAGACGGGAAATCCAGTCCGGCGGAGATGGAGTAAGATTCTTCAATCTGCCCGTCTTCGGTTTGCATCATCGGCGCTTTCATACCGAAATAGATACCCACGCGACCATGTTTTAGCGGTGCGCCGTGCTCGCCAGTTTCGATACCGTGACCACCTGGCTCCACACCAATCAGGCCGACGTTGGTTTCATTGATGAAATCAGCAAACATGCCGATGGCATTCGAACCGCCGCCAACACAGGCGATAACGGCATCCGGCAGGCGACCTTCTCTTTCCAGAATCTGCGCTTTGGTTTCTTCGCCAATCATCCGCTGAAACTCACGCACAATGGTCGGATAAGGATGCGGGCCAGCTGCGGTGCCCAGCATATAGTGCGCGGTTTCGTAACTACCGGACCAGTCGCGCAGCGCCTCGTTACAGGCATCTTTCAGCGTCGCGGAACCGCTATGCACCGGGATCACTTCCGCACCCATTAAGCGCATACGAAAAACGTTAGGCGACTGGCGTTCAACGTCTTTGGCACCCATATAAATACGGCATTTCAGGCCGAGCAGGGCGCTGGCAAGGGCCGACGCCACGCCATGCTGACCGGCACCGGTTTCGGCGATGATTTCGGTTTTACCCATCCGCTTCGCCAGCAACGCCTGCCCCAGCACCTGGTTAGTTTTATGCGCGCCGCCGTGCAGCAAATCTTCACGCTTGAGATACAGCGTGGTGTTCGTCCCGGCTGTAATGTTCTGGCATTTGGTCAGCGCGGTTGGACGCCCGGCATAGTTTTTCAGCAGGTCGTTGAACTGAGCCTGAAATTCAGGATCTTTTTGCGCACTGACAAAAGCTTCTTCCAGCTGGCGCAGAGCAGGCATCAGGATTTGTGGCACGTACATGCCGCCAAACTCACCAAAATAGGGGTTAAGTAATGTTGTCATTGTTCCTTTCCTTAATATGCGCGCAGCGTCTGGAAAACCGAGGCCAAAAGACGTGCGTCTTTGATGCCCGGTTGCGACTCTACAGCAGAATTAAAATCAAGTCCGGCGCAGCCGGTTTGTGCCGCTTCCACGCAGTTATCTGCGCCTAAGCCCCCCGCCAGCAGAACGTTGCCAAGCGATTGACCATTTAATAGTGACCAGTCGAAACGTTGCCCGCTTCCACCCTGGCCGTTGTCTAAAACATATTTATCAACGTGCTGAAGCTCGCGGGCGGGCAGGGTTTCACCGACGCTTAATGCTTTCCAGATGGCAACGTGTGCTGGCAGAGCTTCACGCAGCGTATCGATATACAGCTGATCTTCATTACCATGCAGTTGCACTGCCGCCAGCGATAACACCTTAGCTTTGTCCACCACATCGGCAATATCGTGATTGCGGAACACGCCAACATACTGCAACGGTGCCGCAGCCATCACTTCCTGCGCCTGTTCAACGTTGACGCAACGCGGTGATGTCGCAACAAAAATCAACCCACCGTAAATCGCGCCCGCGTCATAAGCTGCTTTAGCATCTTGCCCACGCGTCAGGCCACATACTTTATTCTCACCCAGCAACACCCGGCGCACGGCGGCGTGCAAATCGTCATGGGCCATCAACGCCGAACCAATCAGAAAACCGTTAGCGAAGTGGCTTAACTCGCGCACCTGAGCGTAAGTATTGATGCCGGATTCGCTGATTACCGTTACGTTGTGCCCCAGTTTCGGCGCAAGCTCGCGGGTACGGTTGAGATCAATCGACAAATCCCGCAGATCGCGGTTGTTGATGCCAACGACCTTTGCCCCCAATGCAATGGCACGCTCCAGTTCCTCTTCATTACTGACTTCGGTCAGCACACCCATCTCCAGACTGTGGGCGACGGCGGCAAGCTGGCGATATTGTTCGTCATCCAGTACTGAAAGCATTAATAAGCAGGCATCAGCCTGGTAATAGCGCGCCAGATAGATCTGGTAAGGATCGATAATGAAGTCTTTACATAAAATCGGCTGCGGGGCGATTTGGCTGACGATGGGGAGGAAATCAAAGCTCCCCTGAAAATATTTCTCATCAGTCAGCACCGAAATTGCCGAAGCGTAATGTTTATAAATGGCGGCAATGCGTGCTGGATCGAAATCATCACGGATCACGCCTTTTGACGGCGACGCTTTCTTGCACTCCAGAATAAACGCCGTGCGCGCACCCTGTAGCGCATCATAAAAATGTCGCGTGCTCGGCTGAACCTCATTCTGAAAACTGGCCAGCGGTTGCTGCTGTTTGCGGGTTTCTACCCAAATCGCCTTGTCTGCGACGATTTTCGCTAAAACGGTTTGCATCATTTACCCTCGTGCCGCCAGCGCGGTAACTCTGTCGTAAGCGGAACCACTGCGCAGTACCTCAAGAACGGTTTGCGCATTGGCTTGCAGATCTTCATGGCCATGCAGGCGCATTAACATGGCGACGTTCGCAGCGACGGCTGCTTCATGGGCGGCGTCGCCTTTACCTTGTAACAAACGTGTTAAAATGTCACGGTTTTCTTCCGGTGTTCCGCCTGCCAGTTGCTCCTGGTGGTAGGGTGTCAGGCCAAAATCTTCAGCGGTCAATTGATAGCTCTTAATTTCGCCGTCATGCAGCTCGGCAACGATTGTCGGCGCGTGTAATGAAACTTCATCCATCCCGCCGCTGTGCACCACCGCCGCGCGTTGATACCCCAGCACGCGCAAGGTTTCGGCAATCGGCAGCACCAGTTCCGGACTATAAACACCAATTAACGCCAGCGGCGGATGCGCCGGGTTAATCAATGGCCCCAGCACATTGAACAGGGTGCGGGTTTTTAGTTGCTGGCGAACCGGCATTGCATGGCGAAATCCGGTGTGATATTTCGGTGCAAAGAGGAAACATACGCCTAACTCATCCAGCGCCTGGCGCGATTTATCGGCGTTCATATCAAGATTAATACCGAACGCCGCCAGCAGATCGGACGAACCAGATTTACTGGAGACGCTACGGTTGCCGTGTTTCGCCACTTTCAGCCCACAGGCCGCGGCGACAAACGCACTGGCGGTAGAAATATTGATACTGTTGCTGCCGTCACCGCCAGTACCGACGATATCAGCAAACAGATAATCCGGGCGCGGGAACGGCGCTGCGTTTTCCAGTAGCGCGGTTGCTGCCCCGGCGATCTCGTTCGGGTGCTCACCGCGAATTTTCATGCTCACCAGCGCCGCCGCCAGTTGTTCCGGCTTCAGCTCGCCACGCACCACCGCTGAAAACAGCTGGTGGCTTTCTTGTTGGCTAAGCGTCTGCGCCTGATACAGTTTTTCCAGAATCGGTTGCAGCGTGTTGGCTGGCTCTAGTTTCTGCTGCGCCCAGGCCAGCGTTTGTTCCAGCAGGCGAGCGCCCTGGGTGGTGAGAATGGATTCCGGATGGAACTGGAATCCACAAACGCGATCCGCATCGTGACGTACTGCCATCACCATGCCATTAAAATGGGCGTTGATGGTTAAACCGGCCGGAATGTTACTGCCAACCAGCGAGTGATAACGCGCCACCGGCAGCGGGTTTGTTAATCCGGCAAACATCGCCTGACCGTCATGTTCAATGCTCGACGCTTTACCGTGAAGAATTTCGCCCGCCTGACCGACATAGCCCCCGTAAGCTTCGACAATTGCCTGATGTCCGAGGCAAATGCCAATAATGGGCAGCTTGCCACGCAAGCGGGTGAGGAGTTCCGGCATACAACCGGCTTCGCTCGGCACACCGGGGCCAGGAGAAAGCATCAGTACCGGATTGCTCATGGTCGCCAGGCGTTCAATTAAGGTCTGCGCCGGAATATGGTTGCGGTAAATCACCACGTTATGCCCATTGCTGCGCAACTGATCTGCCAGGTTGTACGTAAAAGAGTCGATATTATCGAGCAGCAGTATGTCAGCCATCAGAAAGTCTCCTGTGCATGATGCGCGGTGGCAATAGCGCGCAGTACAGCGCGGGCTTTATTACGGGTTTCGTCGGCTTCCGACTGCGGAATAGAATCAAGGACTACGCCAGCACCGGCTTGCACGGTGGCGATACCGTTTTCCACCAGCGCCGAGCGGATCACAATGCAGGTGTCGAGATCGCCGTGCGCGGTGAAATAACCTACCGCGCCGCCGTAGCTGCCGCGGCGACGACCTTCCGCCTCGGCAATTAACTGCATGGCGCGCACTTTCGGCGCACCGCTTAACGTCCCCATATTCATACAGGCGCGGTAAGCGTGTAGGGCGTCGAGATCGTGGCGCAGTTCACCGACCACGCGGGAGACCAGGTGCATCACGTAAGAGTAACGGTCAACTTTGGTGAGGTCGGCGACGTAGCGGCTGCCGGGGGTGCAAATGCGTGCCAGATCATTACGGGCAAGATCCACCAGCATCAGATGTTCAGAAAGCTCTTTATGATCGGTACGCATTTCCAGTTCGATGCGGCTGTCGAGGTCTCTGTCCAGCGAGCCATCGGCACGACGACCGCGTGGACGTGTTCCGGCAATCGGGTAGATCTCAATCTGGCGGCTGGTGGCGTCATACTTGAGCGAACTTTCCGGCGACGCGCCAAACAGGGTGAAATCATTATCCTGCATAAAAAACATGTACGGGCTGGGATTACTCTTTTTCAGCACGTAATAGGCCGCCAGCGGTGACGGGCAGGGCAGAGAGAAACGGCGAGATGGCACCACCTGGAAAATTTCTCCAGCGCGAATCGCTTTTTGCAACAAACGCACTACGCCACCGAACTCTTCATCGCTCTGATTACATTCACAACGCATATGCGGCACGGAAACCACCGGCAGCGGCGGCGCGGCTTCGGTCAGTTGCTGACGTAGTTCGTTCAGGCGAGCAGTGAGACGTTGTTTTTCTTCTTCATTCGGAGCAAACAGGCTGGCCTGAATACGGGTGCTTTTTTTCTGATGGTCAATCACCATCAGAGTTTCAGCGAGATAAAAACAGAAATCAGGGCAGTTATTTTCCGCTGACAGTTGCGGTAAATCTTCAAATCCCGCCACAAGGTCATAAGAGAACAGGCCGCCGAAGAACATTGCTTCTCGTTCTTCCTTCGGTACATTCAACAGATTCTGCAATAAACGGAAAGCGTCAAAAACCGAAAGGGAGCATAAGCGAGCGTCTTCATCCAGCAGTGGACTGACAGGGGGGAAGCGCAGCACACGGCAGTTTGGTAATTGTTCATTTTCCACACCCGCAGGCAGGGCGTTATCCAGTAGTGTCAGCAGGGCTTCGCCGTTGCCGGAAAGTGCCTGGATTGTGACAGTGTCACCTAAAGCTGTAATGCGCAGCGCACTGTCTACCAGCAGCAGGCTTTTTAAATCATCTTTGCTGTCGATATCTGCGGATTCCAGCAGCAGCGTTGCCGGACGATCCCCACACAACTGGTGAAAAAGCGCGGTGGGATTGTCGCGATAAGCGCCTTCGCAGGTTAGCAGTTCGAGAGTCGGTTTTTGTGTTTGCATTGTTATTCTCTAATTTTGTTCAAAAAAAAGCCCGCTCATTAGGCGGGCTGGGTATCTGATTGCTTTACGCATGGTGAATACACTGCCCGTTTCAGGAAGTGCGCCACCAACCTTTCAGTACGAAAATTGCTTTCATTGTCGATACCCTTTTTACGTGAACTTGCGTACTAGTTAACTAGTTCGATGATTAATTGTCAACAGCTCATTTCAGAATATTTGCCAGAACCGTTATGATGTCGGCGCAAAAAACATTATCCAGAACGGGAGTGCGCCTTGAGCGACACGAATTATGCAGTGATTTACGACCTGCACAGCCATACCACAGCTTCCGATGGCTGCCTGACGCCAGAAGCATTGGTGCACCGTGCAGTCGAGATGCGCGTCGGCACCCTGGCGATCACCGACCATGACACCACAGCTGCAATCGCGCCAGCAAGAGAGGAAATTTCACGTTCGGGACTGGCGTTGAATCTTATTCCCGGCGTGGAAATTTCCACGGTCTGGGAAAATCATGAAATTCATATTGTCGGGCTGAATATTGATATTACTCATCCGCTAATGTGTGAGTTCCTCGCGCAGCAGACAGAACGGCGCAATCAGCGGGCGCAGCTGATTGCCGAAAGACTTGAAAAAGCGCAAATACCTGGGGCGCTGGAAGGCGCACAACGACTGGCGCAGGGCGGCGCAGTGACGCGCGGTCATTTTGCGCGTTTCCTTGTTGAGTGCGGCAAAGCCAGTTCAATGGCGGATGTCTTTAAAAAGTATCTGGCGCGCGGGAAAACCGGATACGTTCCGCCACAGTGGTGTACAATAGAACAAGCTATTGATGTCATTCATCATTCTGGCGGTAAGGCGGTGCTAGCTCATCCTGGGCGGTACAATCTTAGTGCTAAATGGCTGAAAAGATTGGTTGCGCATTTTGCCGAACACCACGGTGACGCGATGGAAGTCGCGCAGTGCCAGCAATCGCCCAATGAACGTACCCAGCTGGCGGCCCTTGCGCGTCAGCATCATTTATGGGCATCACAAGGATCTGATTTTCATCAGCCATGCCCGTGGATCGAACTGGGTCGTAAACTCTGGCTGCCCGCAGGCGTTGAAGGCGTCTGGCAGCTATGGGAACAGCCGCAGAACACCACAGAGAGGGAATTATGAGCCAGTTTTTTTATATTCATCCTGATAACCCACAGCAACGTCTGATCAACCAGGCGGTGGAGATCGTGCGTAAAGGCGGGGTGATTGTTTATCCAACTGATTCCGGCTATGCGCTCGGCTGTAAAATTGAAGATAAAAACGCGATGGAGCGTATTTGTCGTATTCGCCAGCTGCCGGACGGTCACAACTTTACCCTGATGTGTCGCGATCTTTCTGAACTCTCGACCTATTCATTTGTTGATAACGTTGCGTTTCGTTTAATGAAAAACAACACGCCGGGCAACTATACCTTCATCTTGAAGGGGACGAAGGAAGTGCCACGCCGTCTGTTGCAGGAAAAACGCAAAACCATCGGTATGCGTGTGCCTTCTAACCCGATTGCGCAGGCGTTGCTTGAAGCACTGGGCGAACCGATGCTTTCCACTTCGCTAATGCTGCCAGGCAGCGAATTTACCGAATCCGATCCCGAAGAAATTAAAGACCGTCTGGAAAAACAGGTGGATTTGATTATCCACGGCGGCTATCTCGGACAGAAACCGACAACGGTTATTGATCTTACCGATGATACGCCGGTCGTGGTGCGTGAAGGCGTAGGTGATGTGAAGCCTTTCTTATAAGTGCGTAACTCTGTATACTACGCGGCCTTAAAATGGCGCTATACGGCGCCATTGATTCTCCTGTTCGACGCCTGTGAAGGCGACACCAAAAGGAAGCTCTATGAGCGAAAAATTACAGAAAGTGCTGGCCCGCGCTGGCCACGGCTCCCGCCGTGAAATCGAATCTATTATTGAAGCCGGTCGTGTGAGTGTTGATGGCAAAATTGCTAAACTCGGCGATCGCGTTGAAGTTACCCCTGGGCTGAAAATTCGTATCGATGGTCATCTGATTTCGGTACGTGAGTCCGCTGAACAAATTTGTCGCGTTCTGGCCTATTACAAACCGGAAGGTGAGTTGTGTACCCGTAACGATCCGGAAGGGCGTCCGACGGTGTTTGACCGTCTGCCAAAGCTGCGTGGCGCACGCTGGATTGCCGTAGGTCGTCTGGATGTTAACACCTGTGGTCTGCTGCTGTTCACCACCGATGGTGAACTGGCAAACCGTTTAATGCATCCAAGCCGTGAAGTTGAACGTGAATACGCCGTGCGTGTATTTGGTCAGGTTGACGACGCGAAACTGCGTGATTTGAGTCGTGGCGTGCAACTGGAAGATGGTCCGGCAGCTTTTAAAACCATCAAGTTCAGCGGCGGCGAAGGGATCAACCAGTGGTACAACGTGACTCTGACCGAAGGCCGTAACCGTGAAGTTCGTCGTCTGTGGGAAGCGGTTGGTGTGCAGGTGAGCCGCCTGATCCGTGTTCGTTACGGTGATATCCCACTGCCAAAAGGTCTGCCACGCGGTGGCTGGACGGAGCTGGACCTCGCCCAGACTAACTATCTGCGCGAACTGGTGGAGCTTCCGCCAGAAACCAGCTCTAAAGTCGCTGTAGAAAAAGACCGTCGTCGCATGAAGGCTAATCAGATTCGTCGTGCGGTGAAACGTCACAGTCAGGTGAGCGGCGGTCGTCGTTCTGGCGGGCGTAATAACGGTTAATCAAAGTATGCCGGACGTCATATCCGGCATTTTTACAGATTAATAATCAATCCCTATTTGCGCCTTAACACCGGCATCAAACGCATGTTTGATGGGGCGCAGCTCACTTACCGTATCCGCCAGTTCAAGAATATCCCGATGACAGCCTCGACCCGTGATAATCACCGTCTGTTGATGTGGACGTTCATTTAACGCCTGCACCACTTCTTCCAGTGGCAAATAGTCATACGCCACCATATACGTCAGTTCATCAAGCAAAACCATATCCAGTGAGGAATCAGCAAGCATCCGCTTTGCATGTTGCCAGACTTCGCGGCAGGCGGCGGTATCAGACTCGCGGTTTTGTGTATCCCAGGTAAAGCCCGTTGCCATCACCTGAAACTCAACGCCATGTGGCTCCAGCAGATTGCGTTCGCCATTAGGCCAGGTGCCTTTAATAAACTGCACGACGCCTACTTTTTTTCCGTGACCAACTGCGCGTGTTGCCGTACCAAATGCCGCGGTGGTTTTGCCTTTTCCATTGCCGGTAAAGACGATGATAATACCGCGTTCATCCTGGGCCTGGGCCACACGAGCATCTACTTTTTCTTTCACTCGCTGCTGACGCTGTTGGTAGCGTTCATCACTCATTGGGAAATTCCTGGTTTACGGCCCGGTTGGGCGTCAAAGGTCATGCCGGTTTTACGGCGGCTGTCATCGCCCATCAGCCAGAGGTAGAGCGGCATGATATCAGCGGGTGTTTTAAGTTTCTGTGGATCTTCGGTCGGGAAGGCGCTGGCACGCATTGCGGTGCGCGTACCGCCTGGGTTAATGCAGTTGACGCGCAGGCGCTGCTGATATTCATCGGCCAGTACCTGCATCATCCCTTCGGTGGCAAATTTCGACGCTGCATATGCGCCCCAGTTGGCTCGTCCCTGACGTCCAACGCTTGATGAAGTAAAGACCAGTGAACCGGCGTCCGATTTGAGTAATAAAGGAAGCAGTGCCTGGGTGAGCATAAAGGTGGCATTAACGTTGACCTGTATGACGTCCTGCCAGACCTGTGGATTTTGTTCGCTCATTGGGCAAACATCGCCGAGCAATCCGGCATTATGCAAAACACCATCCAGACGCGGATAATTAACGGTAATGCGCTGTGCCAGTTGTTGGCAATCTTCGGACGTGCAGGTCAGCAAATCGAGAATAAACCACTGTGGCTGACGTCCAGTTTCTTCGTTTATGTGGCTGGCTACCTGACGTAATTTTTCTTCATTACGGCCCAACAGAATCACTGTCGCACCATAGCGTGCATACGTCATCGCGGCTTCACGGCCAATCCCATCGCTGGCTCCCGTCACCAGGATAATGCGATCATTGAGTAAATCTTGTTTTGGCTGGTAATGCATGGCTACTCCTCAACGACGTTGTCTGTCGTGCTGCCAGTGTACTTTATGACTTTGGGGCTTTATGCCTGAAACAGAAGGGCATTTCAATCAGCCTGGGGCGATAACACCGCAAAATGGATACTTTGTCATACTTTCGCTGCAATAACATCTCTGCGAGACGGCTTAACATGCCTGTTGTAAACTGTGAGCCAAAGCGTTGTTTAACCAAGGTGGGGACTCGTGGAATTGTTGTCTGAATATGGTTTGTTTTTGGCGAAAATCGTTACCGTTGTGCTAGCGATTGCGGCGATTGCCGCCATTATTGTCAATGTTGCTCAACGTAATAAACGCCAGCGTGGCGAGTTACGGGTCAACAATCTCAGCGAACAGTATAAGGAGATGAAAGAAGAACTGGCCGCGGCGCTGATGGACTCACATCAGCAAAAACAGTGGCACAAAGCGCAGAAGAAAAAGCACAAGCAAGAAGCGAAAGCAGCAAAAGCGAAAGCCAAACTGGGCGAGGTGGCAACTGACAGTAAACCTCGCGTCTGGGTGCTGGATTTTAAAGGCAGCATGGACGCCCATGAAGTGAACTCGCTACGTGAAGAGATAACGGCGGTACTCGCAGCATTCAAACCGCAGGATCAGGTTGTGCTCCGTCTGGAAAGCCCTGGTGGCATGGTGCATGGTTACGGGTTGGCGGCTTCGCAGCTGCAGCGTCTGCGTGATAAAAACATTCCTTTAACTGTTACGGTAGACAAAGTCGCTGCCAGCGGCGGTTACATGATGGCCTGTGTGGCGGACAAAATTGTTTCCGCACCGTTTGCTATTGTGGGTTCCATTGGGGTGGTGGCGCAAATGCCCAACTTTAACCGCTTCCTGAAAAGCAAAGATATTGATATCGAACTGCACACTGCCGGGCAGTATAAGCGTACTCTGACCTTGCTGGGTGAAAATACCGAAGAGGGGCGGGAGAAATTCCGCGAAGAGTTGAACGAAACGCATCAGTTGTTTAAAGATTTTGTGAAGCGTATGCGTCCGTCTCTGGATATTGAACAGGTGGCAACGGGTGAACACTGGTACGGACAACAGGCGGTAGAGAAAGGCCTGGTTGATGAAATCAACACCAGTGATGAAGTTATTCTTAGCCTGATGGAAGGCCGTGAAGTGGTTAATGTACGCTATATGCAGCGTAAACGACTCATTGACCGATTCACCGGCAGCGCGGCAGAGAGCGCCGATCGATTGTTGCTACGCTGGTGGCAGCGGGGTCAAAAGCCATTGATGTAAAAGACAAACGCGAGGCTAAGACCTCGCGTTTTGCTTTAATCAACCAGATGATATTTTTCTGAAAGCACATGGGCCAGGTGTTTGAACATATTAAACACCGCGGTGCTTTTGGCTGTTGGCAATCCTTGTTCATCTAAAAAGTAGTCGCCGGTAAATACCAGCACGCCATTACGCTGCGTGACGCCGGTGGCTTCAATCCCTGCGAGCGTATCCTCATGCTCACGAATGATTTTGTTGGCCTCTTTCAACAGCGTTTCGCGGTCGATGGGTTGTGTCTCTTTGTTCATTATTTACTCCTTAAACAAGGACATTAGTCTACGCCAGGCATGGCTTGCAGACAAATATACCACGCTGGTGGCAAGAGCGCCTTACTGGTAACTTTGGATTTTGCATGCTAATAAAGTTGCGTATCGGATTTTATCAGGTACAGTGTGACGCTTTCGTCAATCTGGCAATAGATTTGCTTGACATTCGACCAAAATTCCGTCGTGCTATAGCGCCTGTAGGCCAAGACCTGTTAACTCAGTCACCTGAATTTTCGTGAACAGAGTCACGACAAGGGGTTGATATCCGCAGAGAACGAGTCCATATCGGTAACTCGTTGCCAGTGGAAGGTTTATCAACGTGCGACGCATTCCTGGAAGAATCAAATTAGGTAAGGTGAATATGGGTAAAGCTCTTGTCATCGTTGAGTCCCCGGCAAAAGCCAAAACGATCAACAAGTATCTGGGTAGTGACTACGTGGTGAAATCCAGCGTCGGTCACATCCGCGATTTGCCGACCAGTGGCTCAGCTGCCAAAAAGAGTGCCGACTCTACCTCCACCAAGACGGCTAAAAAGCCTAAAAAGGATGAACGTGGCGCTCTCGTCAACCGTATGGGGGTTGACCCGTGGCACAATTGGGAGGCGCACTATGAAGTGTTGCCTGGTAAAGAGAAGGTCGTCTCTGAACTGAAACAACTGGCTGAAAAAGCCGACCACATCTATCTCGCAACCGACCTTGACCGCGAAGGGGAAGCCATTGCATGGCACCTGCGGGAAGTGATTGGGGGTGATGATGCGCGCTATAGCCGAGTGGTGTTTAACGAAATTACTAAAAACGCGATCCGCCAGGCATTTAATAAACCGGGTGAGCTGAATATTGATCGTGTTAATGCCCAGCAGGCGCGTCGCTTTATGGACCGCGTGGTGGGGTATATGGTTTCGCCGCTGCTATGGAAAAAGATCGCTCGTGGTCTGTCTGCCGGTCGTGTGCAGTCGGTGGCGGTTCGCCTGGTGGTCGAGCGTGAGCGTGAAATTAAAGCGTTCGTGCCGGAAGAGTTCTGGGAAGTCGATGCCAGCACGACCACGCCATCTGGTGAAGCGTTGGCGTTACAGGTGACTCATCAGAACGACAAACCGTTCCGTCCGGTCAACAAAGAACAAACTCAGGCTGCGGTAAGTCTGCTGGAAAAAGCGCGCTACAGCGTGCTGGAACGTGAAGACAAACCGACAACCAGTAAACCTGGCGCTCCTTTTATTACCTCTACGCTGCAACAAGCTGCCAGCACCCGTCTTGGATTTGGCGTGAAAAAAACCATGATGATGGCGCAGCGTTTGTATGAAGCAGGCTATATCACTTACATGCGTACCGACTCCACTAACCTGAGTCAGGACGCGGTAAATATGGTTCGCGGTTATATCAGCGATAATTTTGGTAAGAAATATCTGCCGGAAAGTCCGAATCAGTACGCCAGCAAAGAAAACTCACAGGAAGCGCATGAAGCGATTCGTCCTTCTGACGTCAATGTGATGGCGGAATCGCTGAAGGATATGGAAGCAGATGCGCAGAAACTGTACCAGTTAATCTGGCGTCAGTTCGTAGCCTGCCAGATGACCCCAGCGAAATATGACTCCACGACGCTGACCGTTGGTGCGGGCGATTTCCGCCTGAAAGCACGCGGTCGTATTTTGCGTTTTGATGGCTGGACAAAAGTGATGCCTGCGTTGCGTAAAGGCGATGAAGATCGCATCTTACCAGCAGTTAATAAAGGCGATGCTCTGACGCTCGTTGAACTTACACCAGCCCAGCACTTTACCAAGCCGCCAGCCCGTTTCAGTGAAGCATCGCTGGTTAAAGAGCTGGAAAAACGTGGTATCGGTCGTCCGTCTACCTATGCGTCGATCATTTCGACCATTCAGGATCGTGGCTACGTGCGAGTAGAAAATCGTCGTTTCTATGCGGAAAAAATGGGCGAAATCGTCACCGATCGCCTTGAAGAAAATTTCCGCGAGTTAATGAACTACGACTTTACCGCGCAGATGGAAAACAGCCTCGACCAGGTGGCAAATCACGAAGCAGAGTGGAAAGCTGTACTGGATCACTTCTTCTCGGATTTCACCCAGCAGTTAGATAAAGCTGAAAAAGATCCGGAAGAGGGTGGTATGCGCCCGAACCAGATGGTTCTGACCAGCATTGACTGCCCGACTTGTGGTCGCAAAATGGGGATTCGCACAGCGAGCACCGGGGTATTCCTTGGCTGTTCTGGCTATGCGCTGCCGCCGAAAGAGCGTTGCAAAACCACCATTAACCTGGTGCCGGAAAACGAAGTGCTGAACGTGCTGGAAGGCGAAGATGCTGAAACCAACGCGCTGCGCGCAAAACGTCGTTGCCCGAAATGCGGCACGGCGATGGACAGCTATCTCATCGATCCGAAACGTAAGTTGCATGTCTGTGGTAATAACCCAACCTGCGACGGTTACGAGATCGAAGAGGGCGAATTCCGCATTAAAGGTTATGACGGCCCGATCGTTGAGTGTGAAAAATGTGGCTCTGAAATGCACCTGAAAATGGGGCGTTTCGGTAAATACATGGCCTGCACCAACGAAGAGTGTAAAAACACACGTAAGATTTTACGTAACGGCGAAGTGGCACCACCGAAAGAAGATCCGGTGCCATTACCTGAGCTGCCGTGCGAAAAATCAGATGCTTATTTCGTGCTGCGTGACGGTGCTGCCGGTGTGTTCCTGGCTGCCAACACTTTCCCGAAATCGCGTGAAACGCGTGCGCCACTGGTGGAAGAGCTTTATCGCTTCCGCGACCGTCTGCCGGAAAAACTGCGTTATCTGGCCGATGCGCCACAGCAGGATCCGGAAGATAATAAGACCATGGTTCGCTTTAGCCGTAAAACCAAACAGCAATATGTCTCTTCGGAAAAAGACGGAAAGGCGACTGGCTGGTCAGCATTTTATGTTGATGGCAAATGGGTTGAAGGAAAAAAATAACCTTTAATTCTGTCAGGTTTTTATAAACAAAGGGTCGCGAAAGCGGCCCTTTTTTATTGCATATTATTTTTTCTTCACACCTATACACTAAGGCTATAAATGATATAGTGGTTATAGTTAGCACCTTTTTTATTATTAAATCGTATTAGTCACCCGCCAGGTGTGACGAAAAAACGATGTTCTGATGGCGTCTAAGTGGATGGTTTAACATGAAATTACAACAACTTCGCTATATTGTTGAGGTGGTCAATCATAACCTGAATGTCTCATCAACAGCGGAAGGACTTTACACATCACAACCCGGGATCAGTAAACAAGTCAGAATGCTGGAAGACGAGCTAGGCATTCAAATTTTTTCCCGAAGCGGCAAGCACCTGACGCAGGTAACGCCAGCAGGACAAGAAATAATTCGTATCGCTCGCGAAGTCCTGTCGAAAGTCGATGCCATAAAATCGGTTGCCGGAGAGCACACCTGGCCGGATAAAGGCTCGCTGTATATCGCCACCACGCATACCCAGGCACGCTACGCATTACCAAACGTCATCAAAGGCTTTATTGAGCGTTATCCTCGCGTTTCTTTGCATATGCACCAGGGCTCGCCGACACAAATTGCTGATGCCGTCTCTAAAGGCAATGCCGATTTCGCTATCGCCACAGAAGCGCTGCATCTGTATGAAGATTTAGTGATGTTACCGTGCTACCACTGGAATCGGGCTATTGTAGTCACTCCGGATCACCCGCTGGCAGGCAAAAAAGCCATTACCATTGAAGAACTGGCGCAATATCCGTTGGTGACATATACCTTCGGCTTTACCGGACGTTCAGAACTGGATACTGCCTTTAACCGCGCAGGGTTAACGCCGCGTATCGTTTTCACGGCAACGGATGCTGACGTCATTAAAACTTACGTCCGGTTAGGGCTGGGGGTAGGGGTCATTGCCAGCATGGCGGTGGATCCGGTCGCCGATCCCGACCTTGTGCGCGTTGATGCTCACGATATCTTCAGCCACAGTACAACCAAAATTGGTTTTCGCCGTAGTACTTTTTTGCGCAGTTATATGTATGATTTCATTCAGCGTTTTGCACCGCATTTAACGCGTGATGTCGTTGATGCGGCTGTCGCATTGCGCTCCAATGAAGAAATTGAGGTCATGTTTAAAGATATAAAACTGCCGGAAAAATAATTTCTTGCGTTATTTTCGGCACCTTTTATGTAGCGAAGGTGCCGGAATATATTCTCTTTTGTTACTTATTTGTATACCGTGCACAATATTTTTATCCCTCATATTTATAGGGTAAATTACCTGTAAAGTAGTGTCTAATTACCCGCCTCGCAAATTCCAGTTTTCAAATATCTATTTCAGGTCAAAAGATTGAATTATTCACTGGAGACGATTCGTAAATTCGCTGGATTTTTGACTAAAGTTTCTTTAGGATTTGTCTCATCGTATAATTAATTACACCAATCGTTCAACGTCTTGCTGATAAGTGATGGCGATTATATGAGGTTAGCAATGCCTTCTGGAAATCAGGAACCCCGCCGCGATCCTGAATTAAAACGTAAAGCCTGGCTGGCGGTTTTTCTTGGTTCTGCACTTTTCTGGGTGGTTGTCGCACTGCTGATTTGGAAAGTGTGGGGATAACTATGGTCGGTCAGGAGCAACTGGAGTCGTCACCATTATGCCAGCATAGTGACAATGAAACAGAAACGAAACGGGAATGTTCCGTCGTTATTCCAGACGACTGGCAACTAACATCGCAGCAGCAAGCCTTTATAGAACTGTTTGCTGAAGATGATCAGCCGAAACAATAATTATCATCATTCTTATTACCCATTTTTAATGAATTACAGGGCTTTTAATACACCGCAGCAATAACAGGTTGAGTTATCTCAACACAAAGTAATAACCGTTAAGGGTGTAGCCTATGATCAACACAAATATGAAATATTGGTCCTGGATGGGCGCGTTTTCTCTGTCGATGCTCTTCTGGGCCGAACTCCTCTGGATCATTACTCACTGATCCTTGACCCCGCTGCGGCGGGGTTGTCATTTGCTTTGCCACAAGGTTTCTCCTCTTTTATCAATTTGGGTTGTTATCAAATCGTTACGCGATGTTTGTGTTATCTTTAATATTCACCCTGAAGAGAATCAGGGCTTCGCAACCCTGTCATTAAGGAGGAGCTATGTCGTCAACCCTACGAGAAGCCAGTAAGGACACGTTGCAGGCCAAAGATAAAACTTACCACTACTACAGCCTGCCGCTTGCTGCTAAATCACTGGGCGATATCACCCGTCTGCCCAAGTCACTCAAAGTTTTGCTCGAAAACCTGCTGCGCTGGCAGGATGGTAACTCGGTTACCGAAGAGGATATCCACGCGCTGGCAGGATGGCTGAAAAATGCCCATGCTGACCGTGAAATTGCCTACCGCCCGGCAAGGGTGCTGATGCAGGACTTTACCGGCGTACCTGCCGTTGTTGATCTGGCGGCAATGCGCGAAGCGGTTAAACGCCTCGGCGGCGATACTGCAAAGGTTAACCCGCTCTCACCGGTCGACCTGGTCATTGACCACTCGGTGACCGTCGATCGTTTTGGTGATGATGAGGCATTTGAAGAAAACGTACGCCTGGAAATGGAGCGCAACCACGAACGTTATGTGTTCCTGAAATGGGGAAAGCAAGCGTTCAGTCGGTTTAGCGTCGTGCCGCCAGGCACAGGCATTTGCCATCAGGTTAACCTCGAATATCTCGGCAAAGCAGTGTGGAGTGAATTGCAGGACGGTGAATGGATTGCTTATCCGGATACACTCGTTGGTACTGACTCGCACACCACTATGATCAACGGCCTTGGCGTGCTGGGGTG